>JAISML010000017.1 GCA_031276775.1 Eubacteriales Family XIII. Incertae Sedis bacterium
ACATTGCGCTGAATATTCCAAGCGGTTTCGGGGATTTGCACACCGTATGCCACAATTACATAGATATCGATATTGTAAACTCCGTCGTGTTCGTCGATCTTGACGCCTCTGTACCGGCTCTCCTTGCCGAGAATCGTCTGAGACAGGGTATCGGACAACCCGCCGCTCAGATCGACGACGCCGCGCGTGTTCAGGACTGCGTCGCTCACATAGGCGACGATGACGTCGTAGGAGATCTTCACCGCCCCGTATTCACTGCCGCCCTTGTCGGTCGTCATGGTTTCTCCTTCCGCGCCTCGGGCGCTTCATCGCGGGCTTTCCCGCCGTTTTCGCCCTCTGCGGGTCTTATCGCCATGCTGACTTTCTCGATGCGCCGATCTTTCCACGCCTCCACGGTGAACGTGAGTCCGCCGTCCATCTTGACGACCTGCTTCTCTTTCGCTTCCTGATCGGGTATCTCGCCCAAAAGATCGATGAGCAGTCCTCCGATGGTCTCATAATCGTCCGACTCCAACTTGATGCCCAATTCCTCATTGAGATCGTTCAGATAGAAGTTGCCGTCCATTTCATAACTGTTTTGCCCGATCTTTTTCAGCTTGGGTTCGGCGTCGTCGTACTCGTCGTCGATGTTGCCCATGACCTCTTCCACCATGTCTTCGGTGGTTACGATACCGGACACGCCGCCGTATTCGTCCACGAGAAAGGCCATGTGTTTCTTGCTTTTCTGCATTTCGCGAAAGAGTTCGTCGATGTTTTTGCTCTCGGGCACGAAGAACGGCTTCTGAAGGATCTTGCGGATGTTCACGCGGTTGAATCCCACTTTTTTGGCTTGAATGATGAAATCCTTCATGTAGAGCACACCGATGATGTCATCGTTGTCCTTGTCGTAGTATGGGATACGGGAGAAACGGCTTTTCAACAGTTCGTCCAAATAATCCGACAGCGTGTCGTTTATGTTCAGCATGAAGATGTTCGTGCGCGGGGTCATGATCTCGTACGCCAATTTGTCGTCAAACTCAAAGACGCTGGTGATCATCTCTTTGCCCGCTTCGTTGATGAGTCCCGTTTCCTGCCCCACTTCCAGCAGAGAGCGTATTTCCTCCTCGGAATATTGTTCCTCGACATTCTCTTTTCGCACACCGAACAGGCGCAGGATCAGGGAAACCGTCTTGGACAGGAGCCAGACGAAAGGCGCCGCGCCCTTTGAAACCACCAAAACGGGTCTGGCCGTGAACAGCGCGATCTTCTCTGAATATTGAAGCGCAATGCGCTTGGGCGCCAATTCGCCGAGGACGAGATTGAAGAACGCGAGAATCAGTGTGATCACCGTCACTGCGATCTGCAGACCGTAGGCGATGCCGAGACCGTCCAACCACCTGCCGAAGCCGCCCGCCATGGATGTGGCGGCGGAAGCGCTTTGCAGAAAACCGGCAAAGGTGATGCAGACTTGGATGGTGGAAAGGAATTTATTGGGTTGTTCCAACAACCCTTGCAATATCTTTGCCCGTTTGTCGCCGTCTTCCGCGAGGTTGCGGATGCTGTTTCTGTTGACCGAAACAGTGGCCATCTCGGCCATCGCAAAGAACGCGTTGATCAATATTAAAATCAATAAAAAAACAATTTGCAACAAGTATGAGCCGTCAGGGTCCGGGTCGGGCATTTTGGCGTTTCACTCCTTTTACATCAGTCTGCGGAAAGCAATCTCTCAATGTTTGAAAACCATCATAACACATCCGAACGGAATTGTCCATGCGCATGATTTACATTTTTTTACAAATCTCCTTCATACTTGCGCAAAAATGCTTCTTTGTGCGCGGAAAAATTCCCCTCTTCGATGGAACGCCGGATCCCTTCCATCGTGCGCACGAGGAAGCGCAAATTGTGTATGGAGAGCAAGGTGTGGGACATGATCTCGTTCGCTTTGAACAGATGTCTTATGTAAGCGCGGCTGTAATGCGTACAGGCATGGCAATCGCAGTCCGGATCGATCGGCCCGAAGTCCCGTTCGTGGCGGGCATTCCTGATGTTCAGCAACCCCCGTGAGGTCATCACGCGGCCGTGCCGGGCTTCGCGCGTGGGCAACACGCAATCGAACATGTCCACGCCGCGCGCCACCCCTTCAAACAACGCGTCCGGCGTGCCGACCCCCATCAGATAGCGAGGTTTGTGCGACGGCAGCAGATCCGCGCAATCGTCGAGGATTTCGTACATCAACGCCTTGGGTTCCCCCACGCTGAGTCCGCCGATGGCGTAACCGGGCAGATCCATGGCGACGATTCGCTCCGCGCTGCGCCGGCGCAGATCACGGTACATGCCTCCCTGCATGATGCCGAACAACGACTGCCGATCCGTATCTTTGTGCGCCGCCTTGCAACGGATCAGCCACCGCGCGGTTCGTTCCGCCGCCTGTTCCGCATAGGTTTTGTCGGCGGGATAAGCGACGCATTCGTCGAAAGCCATGATGATGTCGGCGCCGAGCGCATTTTGTATTTCAATGGCGCGTTCCGGCGTGAGCATGCAGGTCGAACCGTCAAAAGGGGAACGGAACACCACG
>JAISML010000031.1 GCA_031276775.1 Eubacteriales Family XIII. Incertae Sedis bacterium
GTTGATCAGGGAAAACACCTGTGAATCAAGATTCAAAGCGCCACGCCGCAAGCGATCGATCAGTTTTGGGCTGTTTTTTTGATATCTGCGCAATCCTCTCAATTCAGCATTGTTTGACATACCTGTTTCCATTCCGTTACGTTGTGACGATATGATATAATACCGCATTCATCTTTTCGGAACCTCTGTGCCGGGACGTGTGGGGCGATCCCGTACATCATCCGTGAACCATCTGATTACATGTATCATCATAATCCACATTTCAAGGGCTGTCAATAACAAGACCGGCGCAAATTCATGATGGCGCTCCCTCCGCGCTCCCTGCGTTACCGCTCAGGGATTGGCGGGCGACAGGAAATCCTCAACGCGCCCCTCCCGGGGACCATTCTGCACCATGCTGCGCAAACGCAAGTTTTGACTTGCGAAAGCATTTGACTGATGGTATACTGCTATCAATGAAATGGGGGCCTTTAGCTCAGTTGGTTAGAGCGTCCGGCTCATAACCGGCAGGTCCGGGGTTCAAGTCCCTGAAGGCCCACCAAAAGGGGGAAAACAAACATTTTCCCCCAAAGAAGAAGCGAGACAAAAAGCTGCCGATTCGGCGGTTTTTCTGTGTGTGTGCAAATCCGGGGGGAATAGGGAGGATGGAATGACGGACGGAAATCATCCAATTGAAACACAGGAAACATTTTACCGGAAATTGTTCAGGGTGGCGCTGCCCATATCATTGCAGAGCTTAATCGCGTCCTCTCTCAGTTTGGTTGACAATTTGATGGTCGGAAACCTGGGGGAGACGGAATTGGCCGCAGTGGGACTCTCCACGCAGATACATCTTATATTCTGGATGATTCTGTTCGGATTTAACGGAGGCACGACCACTTACATGGCGCAGTTTTGGGGGAAACGGGATTTGCACAGCATCCGTCGTGTAACGGGCATTTCAATCACCGTTTCGTTCTCGGCCGGCGTCATTTTCTTTCTCGCGTCATTTTTCTTTCCCCGCCGCATTCTGGGCATATTTACGGATATTCCCGCAGTGATCGACATGGGCATGGATTTCGTCCGTTTCAGCGCGGTGATCTTTCTCACGTGGAGCATCGTTGCGCCCTTTACGGCCGCGCTGAAAGCTACGCAGCAAACGAGTGTGCCGCTCAAGATCAGCATCGCCGTATTTGGCGCCAATACCTTGCTCTGCATCATATTCATCTTTGGCGTCTTTGGCGCGCCGAAATTGGGGGTCATGGGCGCCTGTCTTGCTACGGTGACGTCGCGGACGTTGGAGCTGATCCTTTATCTCATCGTGGTGTTTGGCAGGAAGAATATCATCGCGGGACCCATCCGGGAATTTTTTTCATGGAACAAACCTCTCTTTCGCCGCGTAATCGGAAACGCGGTTCCGACGACGGTGAACGAGGCGATGTGGGGGCTTGGCGTATCGTTTTACAACGCGGCCTTCGGTCGGATGGGCGTGACGGAGTTTGCGGCCGTACAGGCGGGGAACACCATTCAAAATCTGTTTGCCCTCGCCTGTTTCAGCATAGGCGACGCCATGCTCATTCTCGTCGGGGAGAAGTTGGGCAAGGGAGAATTGGACGAGGCGCACTGTTTGGCGGCCAAAATCATGAAAGTTGCGGTATGCATCGGCATCGTCGGCGGCATATTGATTCTGCCCGCGTCATGGCTGATCGTCGGTCTGTTTGATTTCACGTCGCAGGGGCGTCGTTATGCCATGCTGATTTTGTTGATCTACGGGGTTTTTCTGTTCATTAAAATACATAACGCGACGATCCTCACGGGCGTTTTGCGCGCGGGAGGCGACACAAAATTCGGCATGGTGGCGGAGATCCTGTGCGTCTGGCTTATCGGCGTGCCCGCCGCGTTTTTCTTCGCGCTTTACGTAAAACTTCCGATCTACCTCGTGGTGCTGTGCGTCCAAGCGGAAGAAACGGTGAAATTCTTCATTCTGCGGCGGCGATACAGATCGAAAAAATGGGTGCGCAATCTCATAAACGACATGCCGCAATAAGGATGCGCAGGTCAGGGAAGCGCCGTCCCTCCGGTTTCCAAGGCTTCCTCGGCCCGGTACGAACTCCTCACAAACGGTGCGGAAGCAACGAAATCAAATCCCTTGTCGCGGGCGCATTGCGCATATTCCGCAAAGACGTCGGGTCGTATGTATTCCACAACGGCGTGGTGCGCCTTGGAAGGCGCCAGGTACTGTCCGATCGTTATGAACGCACAGTCGGCGGCACGAAGATCGTCCATGAGCGACAGAACCTGTTCTTTCGTTTCGCCGAGTCCCACCATGACGCCGCTTTTGCTGTGTATGGAAGCGTCGGTTTTTTTGATGTTTGCGACGACCCTCAGCGATCGTTCGTATTCGGCTTCGGGGCGGACCGAACCGTACAGGTTCTTCACCGTCTCCATATTGTGACTGATCACCGTCGGATGCGCGGCGGCCACCGTGCGGAGCGCGTCTTCGTCCCCTCTGAAATCCGGAATCAAAACTTCGACGGCCGTTTCCGGGCTTTGTCTGCGGATTTCCTCAACGACGGCGGCAAATTGCCCGGCGCCGCCGTCCGGCAGATCGTCCCGCGTAACGGATGTGACGACGGTGTAGCGCAGCCCCAGGCGGGCGACGGCAAGACCGATCCGCGCGGGTTCGTCCGCATCCACATCTTCGGGCAGACCGTGCGCCACATTGCAGAATCTGCAATTGCGTGTGCAATTGACTCCCAATATCATAAACGTGGCCGTTTTTTTTGAAAAACACTCGGCGTAATTCGGACAGAGCGCCTCCCTGCATACCGTGTTCAAATTCAGATCGCCGAGAATTTTTTCGGTCAATGACATGTTCGGATCCGCAGCAAACCTTCTGCGCAACCAAACCGGTTTTTTTTCAACGCCGGTGTTCATGGGAATCCTTTCTCATCTTTGTTCTGTCCTTTCGCCCGCGCTTTCGCGGGAACTGTGAATCATTCGGTAAAACAACATTACAATACCGGGTTGCCGGTTGTCAAACAAAATTTGCGGCGGGCTGCGCCGGAGGTTGCGCAGGGCCACTTTCCGGGCGATGCGGAAAATTCGTGTCCGAAAAGATTGAAATGCAAGGGCATTGTTGGTATAATAGTTATGCATAAAAATAGTTTTGCTATGAAATGAATTAATTGTGTTGTGAAACGGATTGCCGTTCGGCGGCATTTCCCGGAGATCTATGATCGAAATATGGAAGCGGCATGCGGGCGCAGACGCGGAACGTCCGTAGGTTAACGGTGAGTCGCAAAGAACCGCGTAAGGACGAAAAAAAGGGGGATACGGGGAGGGCCTTGGACGAAGCCGTTTTAAACGCGGCAAGCTCTCCCGCAAAAATCGACGCGCTGCTTCGCGACAACGAAGCATATATCCGAAGCAGGGTGTTGCGCTATGTTCCCACAACCTCGGGATTTCATCCCGAGGAATTTTTGAATGTGGGAATGATGGCCTTTTTCGAGGCGATCGG
>JAISML010000032.1 GCA_031276775.1 Eubacteriales Family XIII. Incertae Sedis bacterium
GGGCTTTTGCCGCGCCACACGGCGGCGGGCATGTTGCTGTTCCACGGTTTGCAGGATGTCACCTTCAACTTCCTGACGATCGTCCTGTTGCTTTTGATGCTCGTGATCCCGGATTTTCCGGACGGGGCGGACATCCCGAAAATCCCGCGCCGCGCCGCGAGCGCCGCCCTTCTTGCGTGTTTTTTGTTGCTCGCCCATAGGCTCGGGGCGCAGAATCTGCAAATGTGGGAGCAAAGCGGACCTTCGGCGGAGCAGCGCGTTGCGCGCTACGAAGCCGGCGGCCTCAAAACCGCATAGGGCGAATACCTTCGCGCAAAGCATCTGCTGTCCCTCGGACGCCATGGCGAGGCGGCCGAAGCCGCGCTCCGGTGCATCCGGCTCTCGCGCTACATGCCGGACGGTTACGAACTGCTCGAAACGATTCTGCCGGAGCTGCCGGAGGGCGAAAGGGCGCGTTGCAGGGATGAAGCCGACGCCATACGCGCGAAGGCGGAGGAGGAGGAACATCCCCTGTTTGAATATATAGAAAAATGGGTTTGAAAGACCCGCCGGGGCGCAATTGCGGATCGTGCGGCATCGGCGTGTTGCTTTGTGTTTTTATTCTTGTTGCAATGGAAAGGAGTGTTAGATGAAGAAAACGAAAGAAAAACTGAAAGCGCGCTTGGCTGCGGTGATCGCCGTCGTCATGCTGCTCGGGTTCTCCCCCGGAGGCCCGTCGGTGCTGAGCGCGTTCGCGGCGGGGTCCGAGTACGTGTTCAAGGTGCTCGTGGAACCGCGGTACACCTTCTATTCGGTGTATGAATTCCATGCCGGGATGGCGCCGGTGCAGGATGATGTGTACAAGTATTGGTACTACAGCCTGGAAAAGCAATCCACCGTTGGATCCGGAGGCAACTATTCTTATACCGGTCCGCATGATCCGGTAAGCGGGCTTGCCAAGGTGGTCACCTATGCGCCGGACGGGAAAACGTCCACAACAACCTTTATAGACAAGGCAGGCGCGGTGAGAACCATCGCTTTGCCGGCGGGCTATGAGAATTACACACTTTCATATGAAGGCTTCAAAGAAGGGCTTCTTCGGATTTCAGCACTTCAGTCATACGCTTTCATCACGTCCGACGGCAAGGTGGCCCCGGGCCTGAGCAAGGAAGAGCTTGACAAGTACGATTACGTCGGTGATTTTTTCGATGGCTACGCGTATGTTTATACGTATGTGTCCACCCCTCGCATCGATGGGTACATCGACAAGTCGGGTAACTTTTACGATGACAAACCCCTTGTTGCACCGAAATTTCCAAATGATCTTGAATATTTCAAGGAATACGACAGGGCGCTCGGCTACTACAAACAAAGCGCCTTCAAGGACGCCGACGGCAACGACATCCCCCTGCCCAAAGGCTACAGCGGAGCCTATTTTTACCACGACGGCTACGCATGGGTGATGAAAGGCGACAAATGGGGAATCGTGGAGTTGCGAGAAGCCTACGACGTGACCATAAGTCCGTCCGCTGTCACGTTGCAAAAGGGAACGAATTTCCAATTCGGCGTGCGGGTTGCCGGAAAAGACAATCCGACGCAAGCCGTGGAGTGGAGCGTGATCGGCGGCAGCGCCGGAACCTCGATCAGCACGACGAGCGGCGCTTTGACGATCGCCGCAGGCGAAACGGCGGGAACGTTGACGGTAGAGGCCCTTTCCTTGGCGGACAAAGCCTCCTTTGGCACGGCGACGGTAACCGTAAGCGACGATCCGCAACCGCAAGCGACGGTCTCGTCCGTGGAGGTCTATCCGCCACTCGTCGAGATGAAGCGGGGCGAAAGCTTCCAATTCAGCGCGTGGGTCCACGGCGCAAACACGCCGACGCAGGCCGTGACATGGAGCGTGGAAGGCGGCAACGCCGCGACCGCGATCACCACGAGCGGCGGTGCCCTGACGATCGCCGAAAATGAAACGGCGACAACGCTGACCGTCCGGGCAACCTCGGTTCTGGGTCCGGATCCGAAGAAGAGCGGCACGGCGAAGGTCGAAATTGTCACGCCGAGCAGTCCCGTGACAGGCGGCGGAGGCGGCGGAGGCGGCGGCATCCAGACCGTTCCCGCGGCGGACGACGGTGCGGTGCGCCTGAGCTTTACGCAATCGGGCGGAAACGTGACGCTCGTCCTGCCCGACGACAAGGTGAACGACATCATCAAAAACTCCACGACCGTGGCGACCGTGGATTTGTCCAAGGTGACGAACGCGACGGCGGCTGTGCTGCCGAAGGCCGCTTTGGAAAAATTTGCGGCTGCGGGTTTGGCGGTGGAATTCAAACTGCCGCAGGGCGCGGTCACGCTCGATGCCGAGGCCGTGAAGTCCGCAGCGGCGCAGGCTGGGGGGAGCAATGTGTCCGTCGCGCTCAAATCCGTGGCGCAGTCCGAGCTGAACGCGCGGCAGCGGACGGCTGTCGGAGAGGCCCGCGTCTATGATATTTCCGTGTCGAGCGACGGCAAGTACATCACGAGCTTCGACGGCGGCCGGGTCACCATTGCCCTGCCGTACACGCTCAAAGCGGGAGAGAAAGCCTCCGGCGTCGCGGTGTGGTATCTCGACGGGGAAGGGAACATCCAGAAGATGGATGTCGTGTACGACGCGAGCGCGGCGGCGGCGATCTTCACCGCAGACCACCTTTCGCTGTACGCCGTGGGTTACGACCCGGCTTGGGAGAACCCCTTCAGCGACGTAAAAGAGAGCGACTGGTTCTACGGCGATGTGGAATTCGTCCACGTGAACGGACTCTTCTCCGGCACGAGCGCGACGACCTTCGCCCCGAACGCGCGCATGACGCGCGGGATGCTCGTGACGGTGCTCGGACGGCTCCACGGTGCGGAAACGGGCGCCCGCAGCGCCATCTCGTTCAGCGACGTCGCGGCGGACAAGTATTACGCGGATTATGTCGCCTGGGCGAAGGATGCCGGCATTGTTGACGGCACGGGCGGCGGCAAGTTCGCGCCGGACGCCGAGATTTCACGGCAGGATATGGCGGTGATCCTCTCGCGCTATGTCGATTTCGCGAAAAAGAATTTCCCCGTCACACTCCAATACAGCATCTTCGCGGATGAAAGCGCGATCGCGGACTATGCCAAGAACGCCGTGCAGACCATGTACAGCGGCGGCATCCTGAACGGCAAGCCGGAGAACAAATTCGATCCGC
>JAISML010000058.1 GCA_031276775.1 Eubacteriales Family XIII. Incertae Sedis bacterium
AACTGCATGCGGGGATCGACATCCCCGCCCCCACGGGTACGCCGATCCGTGCGGCCGGGGACGGAGCGGTGATCTTCGCCGGCTGGAACAGCGGCGGTTACGGTTACATGGTTATGATCGATCACGGCAGCGGCATCGTGACACTCTACGCGCACAATTCGAGCGTGGCGGTGAGCGCCGGTCAGACGGTGACGCGGGGGCAGACCATCGCTTATGCGGGCAGTACGGGAGATTCCACGGGACCGCATTGCCATTTTGAGGTTCGGGTGTACGGTACGCCGCAGAATCCGCGTCAGTGGCTGTAGCGCGTCGGCCGGAAGACATCGTCCGTCACATCCTGACGGAGCGCGGCATTGTGACGGAGGATGCGATCGGGGAATTTTTTTCCGACAGACCGAAGCGCACATACGATCCGTTCCTGTTGCCCGATATGGAGACGGGTGCGGAATTGATCCTGTCGTCTCTCAAAGCCGGCAGACGCGTTTGCGTCTACGGGGATTATGATGCGGACGGCGTCATGTCCACAGTGCTTTTGCACCGGTTTTTATGCGCCTTGCCCGACGTCCGTCCCGATGTCCTGTACTATATTCCTTCCAGATTTGACGAAGGATACGGTCTGAACAGGACCGCGCTTTCGATCATCCGTGAACGGGGAGCGGAATTGGTCGTCACCGTCGATTGCGGCAGTGTGTCGAAATCGGAAGTCGCATATGCGCAAAGCATCGGTTTGTCCGTCGTGATCACCGATCACCACGCTTGCGATTCGCTTTCGCTTCCCGACTGCGCCGTCATCAATCCGAAACGTGAGGATTCCGCGTATCCGTGGCGGGAACTCTCGGGGTGCGGCGTGGCATTCAAGCTCGCGCAGGCGATCAAGAGGCGGTATTATGCGGGCGACGCGGCTGTCGCCGCCGCGCTGAACGCCTCTTTGGATCTGACGGCCGTTGCCACGATCGCCGACGTCATGCCGCTTTCGGACGAAAACAGAACCTTGGTGAAGTACGGACTCGCGTCTCTCAACAGGGGGGAGCGACCGGCCTTGCAAAAGCTTGCGTCCGCCATCGGACTCACACCCGGAAAGATCACCGCGCACAACATCGCTTTCGGCATTGCGCCCCACATCAACGCCGCGGGCCGAATGGCTTGCGCGACGGCGGCGGCGGAACTCTTTCTCACCGAGGATGCGCACGAGATGGATGTCATAACGGACGAATTGGTGCGCTACAACGGCGCGCGTCGCGCACTTCAGGATCGCTTGGTGGATCGGTGCGCCGAGATGACGGATCGACAATACGGGAACGATAAATTTCTCCTGTTGAGACCGCCGGACATTCACGAGGGGATCGCGGGCGTCGTGGCGGGCCGAATCAAAGATCGGTACGGATTGCCGACGGCCGTCCTTTCGGAGAGCGTCCGCGAGGACGAAGACGACGGTTTGGAACCTGTTGCGTCCGCCGGACACACGGGGGTCTGCGCTTCCCGGATACTCAAGGGGTCGGTGCGGAGCATCCCCGGCGTGGATGTCATCGCGATGCTGAAGCGTCACGGCGAATTGTTCCTCAAATTGGGCGGTCATGCCATGGCTGCCGGCTTCACCCTTGCGGCGGAAAACGAAGAAAGGCTGCGAACTTTGCTGAATGGGGAGATGGAAACCCTGATCGCCGGGTCGCCCGCCTTGCTCAAGCGGGACGTCGCGGTCGATGCGGAAGCGGAACCGGACGAACTTTCGCTTGAATTGGCCGTTCGGATCCGAGCTTTTGAACCGACGGGGCAAGGGAATCCGAAACCTCGGTTCCGTCTCGCGTGCGGGCGGATCGACAATGTAAAGCGCATGGGCGAACAAGGGCAACATCTGCGGTTTACCGCAGACGGCGTACCCTGCGTCCTGTTCGGAACGGCTGAGAAATATGCCGACGCCATCGCAAAAGACCGTCCGCTCTCTCTCGTCGGCGTCCTTGACGTCAATGATTGGAACGGCAGAGAACAGGCGCAGTTTATCGTGCGCGAGGTACTCGTTCCGTAATTCGTTCCCCGTTGCCCTCCTCCGCCCCTTCTTCCTCGGTCTCGAATACCTTTTGTATGTGCGCAGGTTCGTAGCCGTGCTTTCCTGTGAGCAGACTGACGGCGGGAACGATGAGGAAAGAGGCAGCCATGGCGGCGACGCCGAATTGGGGCGCCAAGCCTTTTGCCGCCTCAAACCCGAATCGGGACATGTTGTACAGGAGCAGGAATCCGACGATCGCCGGACCGCAGAGCAGACCGGCCCACACGCCGATGCGCGTGACGAACTTTCCGTACAAACCCCAGAGAAACGGTCCGATGAAAGAACCGGCCACGACGCCCCATGAGAAACTCATCAGATTTACGATAAACGAGATGTTCATCGATGCGAACAGGAACGACAGGAGGACGAATACCAGGCAGAACACCCGCATGACGACCATCTGCTTCCTCTTGTCGATGTTTGGGTTGACCGCCTGCATCAGATCGATGCTGACGGCGGAACTCGACGAGAGTACCAACGCCGACAAGGTGGACATGGACGCGGACAGGAGAAGGAGCATGACAACGCACAGGATGATGACGGGGAAGACGCCGCTTGTCAGCGCACGGGTCAGGAGCGTCGGGATGATGAAATCATACCCACCCTCCACGGCGGGCAATCCGTCCGCGTCCGACCAGAAAAACAGGTGGGAGAGCGCCCCCGTGAAATACGCGCCGCAGCCGATGAACAGGGCGAATACCGTGGATATGACGGTTGCGATCCGAATGCTGCCCCCTTTCCTGACGGCATAATACTTGTGGATCATCTGTGGCATGCCCCAGACGCCGAAACTGGTCAGCAGGATGTTGACGATCAGCATCTTGCCGCTCGCGCCGCCCGTCGGATTTACCAAGGCGGGATCGATTGCGCCGAGCCGCTTCGTCACTTCGGAAAATCCTCCGACTTCCGGCTGATTGACGATCAGAATGACCATGCACAGCAGACCGAATATCATAATACAGCCCTGAATCAGATCGTTCCAGGCTGTGGCGACATATCCGCCGAGAATCAGGTAGACGGCGGTCAAAACGGCTACGATGGCCATGCAGACCGTCGGAGACGCCTGCGTGAAGATGACGCTGAACAGGGAACCGAGCCCCTTGTAGACGCCGGCCGCATAGGGGACGAGGAACAGGAAGATGATCAGCGCGGCGTATACTTTCATGCGTCTGTCGAGGAATCTGGCCGCGAAGAATTCGGGCATGGTTCTGGTATTGAGGCTGTGCGTCATGCGACGCGTGGGTTTCGCGAGAATGAGCCAGGCGAGCAGACAGCCCAGGATGGCGTTGCCGATGCCGATCCACATGCTCCCCATGCCGATCGTCCATCCGAACATGCCCGCGTATCCGATGAAGATTACGGCGGAAAAATAGGAAGTGCCGTAAGAAAATGCCGAAAGAAGAGGACCCAAATTCCTCCCCGCAAGCAAAAAGCTTTCCATCGTTTTCGTTCTGCGGGAGGACAATACCCCCACGAGGACGTTCACAATAGTGAAGACTGCAAGTGAAATGACAGCGATGAACTGCAACATAATTGACCTACCTTCCCGCTTGTTACCGCGCGTGTGCGCCCGTTCGCGCGCCGAACCGCGATAACCCGTGTTTCCGCAAAGCCGCGTCCGATCGTCATGCCGTCCGCGCCCTTTGCTTCATTGCGGCGTCGCGTTTTTCGCGCCCGCAATGCCCACTCCGCGCCCGCCGCCGAAAGAGGAAGACCGTTCTTCATCCGCTTTGTCCGGCAAACCCGTACCCACACATACCTTCCAACGCGCGCCGCTCGCCCATTCCGCGTCCGGCATGCGAAACGCGCCGCGTTTTCGGTATCCTACATCAGAGATGATAACACATCCGGGAAGATGATGTAAAGTACAAAAAACAAAAACGTTTCGGTGTCAATTGACAAAAAAAAGGACTTTCTTTATACTTGTACCATAAAGCGAAAAAGCGAAAAAGCAGGCAAGCGTCGCTTTTTCGGAAGACGCGGACATGCGCGTCACGCACAAACCGCAGTACGGGCAACGGCGCCCGGATCAACGGAAGGAACAGCACATGGCATACAAATCCAAGTTTCAGGACGAAGAAACCGAATTGCTCTTCAGCGCGATCCTCTCGCTTGAAACGAAAGAAGAGTGCTATCGTTTTTTTGAAGACGTCTGTACCGTGGGAGAGATGAAAGCCATCGCCCAACGGTTTTATGTCGCAAAACTCCTTTCGGAGCATTGCACATATCAGGAGATCGAGCAGCGGACAAAGACCAGTGCGGCCACCATCAGCAGGATCAACCGTTGTCTGAAATACGGGGCGGACGGTTACAAAAACACCATCGCGAAGTTGCATGCCATGCGTTAGGAAAACGCTGATTCACGCTTGTCCGCGACCTTGTTTCAGCCCTTCCCGTCTTCGGGTCGCGGAGCAGGTATCGGTTGTGGTACGCGCCGCTGTCGTTTGGATTCCCGAACACGCGCCTGAAAACGTAATCGTTCCTGACGGCCGGCAATTCCCTTGACATTTCATGGCCGGTCTTTCATTGCATCAAATTCACTGCATCCAATGCCGCGCCCAAACTTAATATAGCATATGATTCCATAAATGTAATAATACATCAAATTATGCGCCAAGAATATGTCCGGCTGTGCGCCTTATTTTTTCCTTGCGCCTCCGGGCATAAAGCAGAGAGAGGTTCCGGAACAGGATGGGTTTTCCGGCGCATAGGGGAATTATACCTTGCGGCAGAAGCCGCTTTGTCTTGGCTTGACCCAAATTTCACCCCTTTGTTTCCGGAAATTTCCTTTTCCCCGGTTTGACAAGACCGTTCAAATTGCTCTATAATTATTTAGATTATTAAACCAATCATGGAACTGTCACGGGATGTGTGCCGGGAAGGAAAATCTGTTATGGAAGACATTTCGAAGCTTTTTGGTGTTCGATATCCGATCCTGCAGGGAGGCATGGCGTGGATCGCGGATTACCGGCTCGCAGCAGCCGTATCGAACGGGGGCGGTTTGGGCTTGATCGCGGCGGGCAACGCGGACGCCGACTTTGTCAGGACGCAGATAGAGAAAGCGCGCGAGCGGACGGACAAACCGTTCGGCGTCAATGTCATGCTGATGAACCCGCACACGGAGGAGATCATGCGCATGCTCGTGCGGGAAAAGGTCGCGCTTGTCACCACGGGCGCGGGGAATCCGGGGAAATACATGGATGCGCTCAAGGGCGCGGGCATCCTCGTGTGCCCCGTCGTGGCTTCCGTCGCGCTGGCCGTCCGCTTGGCGCGGAGCGGGGCCGACGCCATCATCGCGGAGGGAACGGAGGCCGGCGGACACATCGGGGAACTGACGACCATGGCGCTGATCCCGCAGGTCGCGGACGCGGTGGACGTTCCCGTCATCGCTGCGGGCGGCATTGCGGACGGCAGGGGCGTGGCGGCCGCCTACATGTTGGGGGCGCGGGGCGTCCAGGTCGGCACCGCCTTTCTCGCCGCCGAGGAATGCCATATCTCGCGCGCCTACAAAGAGATGATCTTCCGTGCCAAGGATACGGACTCGACGGTGACGGGCAGGAGTACGGGCCATCCCGTGCGCGTACTGAAAAACAAGATGTCAAAGGAGATTCTGGCCTTGGAACGGCAGGGGATCGATCCCGATGAATTTGAAAGCAGGATGGCGGGAACCCTCAGAATGGCCGTTGTCGACGGGGATGTCTCCGGCGGCTCCGTCATGTCGGGTCAGATCGCGGGGTTGGTCAGGCGCGAGCGTCCGGCGGGGGAGATCATCGAGACCATGTTCGCGGAGGCGAAAGAAATATATGATGGCAAGAAAAAACTTTTTTGAGGGAGGGGACAAAGCGATCATGACAGCCGGCTGTTCGTTTTTTGCGCGCGCCGCGCGCCGTCAAGGCGCGCGTGTCCGAGTGCGCGCATGAAGATCGGTCTTCTGTTTTCCGGACAGGGCGCGCAGTACGGCGGCATGGGCAGGCGTCTGTACGATGAATGTCCTGCCGGCAAAGCGATCTTCGATCGCGCGGGCGGGGAGATTCGGCGTTGGTGCTTCGACGGCGACAAAGAGACTCTGACGGAGACGCGGATCACGCAACCTGCGATCTACACCGTGAGCATGGCGGCGTGGGCGGCGTTTGAAGAAGCGATCGCCCGGGAGCTGCGGGCGGAGGACGTCGAGATCGCCGGCGCTGCGGGCTTCAGCCTTGGGGAGTATGCCGCGTACACGGCGGCCGGCGTCATCGGGGATTTTGAAACGGGGCTCGCGATCGTGCGCAAACGCGGGGAATTCATGTCGGAAGCGGGGCGCCATCCCGACGGCGCTCCGCGCGGCGCCATGGCGGCGTTGATGGGAGCGCGCGAAGCGGCGTTGCGTTCCGTCGAAGCGGCCAAGGGCAAGGATGTTTTGGAGGCGGTGAATTTCAACGCGCCCAACCAGACGGTCGCGGCAGGGGACGCGGAAGCCGTGGAACGCCTGAAAGTCTGCGGCAAAGCGGCAGGTCTGAAAGTGATCCCGTTGCATGTAAGCACCGCTTTTCACACGCCCATCATGATCCCCGCAGCGGAAAACCTCCGACGGTTTTTGACGCCGTTTGCTTTCGGCGCGCCGCGTGTGCCGGTGTATTCTAACGTTACGGGCAAAGATGTTCTCGACGGAAAACCGGAGAATGTGGCCTTGGACGCGTGGATTCGTGAGCGGATGGCGGAGCAGGCCATGCGCCCCGTTTATTGGCAGGAAACCATAGAGAACATGTTCGGGGACGGGATCCGCGTTTTCGTGGAGTTCGGTCCCGGGCGGGCGCTGACGAAGCTC
>JAISML010000115.1 GCA_031276775.1 Eubacteriales Family XIII. Incertae Sedis bacterium
CGCTCCGTCGCCCGTGTCCGGCTCGCTTCCCACGCCGCCCCGGTGCGCCATGTTGGACAGGATTTCAATGGCGTCTTTCACCAATTTGTGCGTTTCGTTTCCGTTTATGCTGACCACCATCCCGATGCCGCAGGAATCGTGTTCAAATTTCGGTTCGTACAGACCTTGCTGTCTTGGTTGTTGCGGAAGCTCCATTTCCTGTTCGTTGTTCATGTCCTTCTCCTTCGCCGGAGCGCAAGCCCTCCTGTCAGTCGTCCTGCAACGCGTCGTAGCCTTCTTCGCCCGTCCTGATCTTGACGACGTTTTCCACATCGTAGATGAATATCTTGCCGTCGCCCATGCTGCCGGTGTACAATGCTTTCTTGGCCGCCGCGACGACGGTTTCGACCGGTACCTTGCAGACGACGATCTCCGCCCTGATCTTGGGCAGCAGATGCGGCTGTACCTCGACGCCGCGGTAATACTCCTTGTTCCCTTTCTGCATTCCGTAACCGAGCAGATTGGTCACGGTCATGCCCGTGATGCCGATTTCGTGCATCGCCGCGTCCAACGCCTCAAAGCCGCTGGGCCGCGTGATGATGGACAGTTTGGTGTATTTGTAAGGATTGATGGCGGAATCGCCGTTGAATTTTGTCGGCTCCGTTTTTTCGCGCGCATCCACCACGGGTATCGCCCGGTCGGTTGCGCTTCCGAGCGGCGCGGCAGACTGCAACGTGGCGGTCGGGGAAACCGATCCGGTCAATGCGGAGACGAGATCCGAAACTTCGCCCGCCTGCACGGCAGGCATGAAGTCGGCGTAGCCGCTGACCAAACCGTGCTCATGAATGTCCAGACCTTCGATCTCTTCTTCCCTCGTCACGCGCAATCCGATCGTGCGTTTGATGATTTGGAACGTGACGATCATGGTGACGGCGACCCAAGCGCCGACGGACACGACGCCGACGAACTGCACGCCCAACTGCGCGAAGCCGCCGCCGTAGAACAGCCCGCCATCCACCGCGAGGAAGCCGACCAGGATCGTCCCCACCGCGCCGCAGAGCCCGTGGACGGCGATGGCGCCGACGGGATCGTCGATCTTGAGCGACTTGTCGATGAAAGCGATGCCGCCCACGAGGACAACGCCGGAGATCAGTCCGATGAGGATGGCGCCGAGGGGACTGACCGCGTCGCAACCCGCCGTGATGCCCACGAGTCCGGCCAGCGCGCCGTTCAGCGACAGGGAGACATCCGGCTTTTTATAGACGATCCATGTGAGCAGTACGACGGCCACCACGCCGCAGGCGGCGGCAAGGTTCGTCGTGACGAAGATGCTGCCCATGGCATTCAGCGCATCGTCGCCCGTGGCCGATACGGTGGAAGCGCCGTTGAATCCAAACCAACCGAACCAGAGAATGAACACGCCGAGCGCGCCGAGCGTGACGCTGTGTCCCAGGATGGCGCGCGATTTCCCCGATTTGGAATACTTCCCGATGCGCGGACCGAGGACTTTCGCGCCCACGAACGCCGCGACGCCGCCCACCATGTGGACGCAGGTGGAACCGGCGAAATCGTGAAAGCCGAGTTCCCCCAGGAAACCGCCGCCCCAGATCCAATGGCCGGAGATGGGATAGACGATCAGGCTGATGACGATGGAATAAATGACGTAGGCGGAAAATTTGGTGCGCTCGGCCATGGCGCCGGATACGATGGTGGCCGCCGTCGCGCAGAAAACCGTTTGAAATATGACGAAAGACCAAGGCGATACGCCGTCCGGCGCCGCCGCCTCGATGGTATCGCCGAACAACCCGATGTCGAGTGTCCCAATAAATGCGTTGCCCGCCCCGAACATGACGCCGAAACCGAGAAGCCAGAAACAGACGGATCCAAATGAAAAGTCCACGAAGTTCTTCATGATGATGTTGCCCGCGTTCTTCGCTCTCGTAAAGCCGGCTTCGACCATCGCGAAGCCCGGTTGCATGAAGAACACCAAGGCGGCGCCGAGCAGCGTCCAGATCGTATCGACTGATGAAAACATACACAAACCTCCTTTCTTGACCGCAATTACGGACAAAACCCCGCAATTGCTTGGGCGTGTTCAAATCGGATAAGCCAATTTGAGAGAATGTATGAAAAACAAAAGCGCCGCCGATACCGCGATACCCTTGTGTTGCTGTCCTGTACGGAAACGAGGAAGACGTTCCGTACAAATCGGGATACGTTGGGCGAACTTGAGGAACGAATCCGGAAATCGGATTCAATCCTCAAACCCAAACACCTTGGAGGAAGGTTACTGACAGTATACAACAGCCAACATGATATGTCAAACATTTCTTATATTTCGTAATATTCTGTTAATTTAAAATCCCCGACAGAATTGCCGCTCGGGTTGCGAAACCGTCACCACCATCTTTTTTCGTCCGACGCCTTTTTGCAGCAACAGTAATAATATTCCAAAACATCGTCTTCCGATTCAAATAAGCCGATATCATACTTGCAGCCTCTGTCGCAATAAAAAAACTCCCAAACATCATTCACCTTTGTGATGTACGATCCATTGTCAAGCTTCAGCGGATCAAAAGGATATTGCACATACAATTCGCGCTTTGGGCATGGCATTTTCAATTTTTTCAAATTTTCTTTCAATGCTTCCGTGTTCATCGCTTCATGTCCTGTCGCCTGTCACCACCATCTTTTTTCGATGTCATAATGCTTTTTCATCAAAAGGTAAAACAAATAATCGTTCGCATCATATTCATGAAAAAACGTCCCGAGATTTTTGGCGTCGCCGGCGTCCGTACACCGGAAAACCGCCCATCCGACCTCCGATTGTTCGAGACACAGACAATGGCGGGGTTGTTTCCCCGAAAGACTGTACTCCGATTCGGGTATTTTAAATCTCCCAAGCTTCTCTTTCAGTTTGCCCGGCGTCATATCACTCTCCCTAATGCCATTTCTTTTCGTCCGACGCCTTTTTGCAGCAACAGTAATAATACTCGCAGGCGTCATGTTCGGAATCAAATACCCCCTTGACATGTCGGACGCCTCTTTCACAAAAATAAACCGTCCAGGAAGCATCCGTTTTTCGCAAGCACAATTCATTGTCCGTGGAGGTCTCCCGGATGCAGTAACAGCGCCTGTCCGGTATGGGCTTTAACGCAAGTATCCTTTCTTCCAATTCCTGCAACCGCATGATTCGTCTCCCTGTTTGCCTTTCAAAAAACACCGACGCATGTGTGGATAAGGCGTCGCCTTCCAGCGTTTTGGTGGCGCCGTAGTAGGGGATGTTGAATTCCGTCGGCGCGTCGTTGCGCAGGATGCCGCAAGCGACAGACATGCGCACAGCGAGAGAATTGTGATTCCCTTAATTTTCATTTCCCGCCGACTCTCTTCCCTGCAAAAAACGCATAATGAGCATCACCATAAGGATACACCCATTATGCGTCCGGTACAAGCGACCGTTGAGAAACCATTTCCAAAAACCGCAAGGCCTGAAAACCGCAAACCGATGTATGAAAAACCGCAAACGGGTAATTTCCGAATTGCGCGATTTCCGTTGACTGACGGCGGATAATTGGTATACTGATTTATATTGATAACAATTTGTTGTTCGGACAACAAATCGGAGTTTGTGACAGCGTGAAATCGGAGTTTGTGACAGCGTGAAATCCGGGTTTGTGACAGGCGTTTCATAATATACCGCAAAATTGAGAGGAGTTGTGTTATGAAATTGAAAAAAATGATATTGAACATCAACGGAGCCGAGCGGATGTTTATCTGCGATCCCGAACGGGACACCTTGGCTTCGGCGCTCAGACGTCTCGGTCTGACCGGCACAAAGGTCGGCTGCGGCACGGGCGTCTGCGGCGCCTGTTCCGTGATCCTGAACGGGAAGGTGATCCGTTCCTGCACGAGGAAGATCGCCTCGGTCAAGGATTACAGCGAGGTCACGACGATCGAGGGGATCGGCGCGCCGAACCGGCTCCATCCCCTGCAGGTCGCGTGGATGGAAAACGGCGCGGTGCAGTGCGGGTTTTGCACCCCGGGCTTCATCGTTTCCGCGTACCAATTGCTGAAAGAAAACGACAGACCGACGCGGGAGGATGTGCGGGATTGGTTCCAAAAGCACAGGAACATCTGCCGCTGTACGGGTTACAGGCAGATCGTCGACGCCGTGATGGATGCGGCGAAAGTGCTTCGCGGGGAATGCGGCATCGAGGACATCAAGGTCAGGATGCCGGAGGACAAGCGCTATTACGGCAAGGCGCTGGTCCGGCCGGCGGCGCTCGGAAAGGTCTGCGGACTGACGGATTTCGGCGACGACATCGAACTGAAGATGCCCGACGGCGCTCTGCATGTGGTCATGGTGCAGCCGAAAGTGGCGCACCACGCGCGGATCGTCAGGATTCACACGGAAGAAGCCGAGAAAATGCCGGGCGTCTACAGGGTCATCACGAGCAAGGACGTGAAAGGTTCCAACCGGCTCAATATGTTCACGTTTTCGCCGCGCTCCCTGGCCACGGAACAGACCCACATCCTGCTCGCGGAGGAAAAAATATTCAATTACGGGGATATCATCGCGCTCGTGGCCGCCGATACCAAGACCCACGCGCGGGAGGCCGCCGCGAAAGTCACCTTGGAGTACGAACAGCTGCCGGAGATCCTCAATTATCTGGAAGCCGCCATGCCGGACGCCGTTCGGGTGCACGAGGATCATCCGAACGTCTGGGGCATGCAGCCCACGCTCAAAGGGGATCCCGACGTAAAGGCGCTGATCGACAACGCGCCCAACGTGGTGGAGGGCAGCTTTTACTCCACGCGGGAACCGCACATGCCCATCGAGGGCGATACGGTGCAGGCGTATTGGGATGAAGACGGTATGCTGACGGTACACTGCAAGGCCATGGCGATCTACGCGAACATCGGCGACATCGCGGAAGCGACGGGCGTTCCCGCTGAGAACGTGCGCGTCATCGAAAATCCGACGGGCGGCACGTTTGGCTGGGGCATCGCGGGCGCGACCTATTCCATCGCCGCCATCGCCTGCATCGCCTGCGACAATCTGCCCGTGGCGCTCTCCATGACCTACGGCGAATTCATGGCGTTCAGCGGCAAGCGCGCGCCGTCCTACACGAATACGCGCCTGGCCTGTGACGAACACGGCAGGATCATCGCTGCCGAATGGGACAATGGCTTGGATCACGGCGCGTACAACGAGCTCGGCGACGATCTGACGACGCGGGTCGCGCGGTTTATGTACTTCCCTTACAATGTGCCCAACTGCATGGGCATTTCGAGGGTCGCGGCGACCAATCATTCCTACGGCACGGCCTATCGGGGCTACGGTTCGCCGCAGGCGTACACCGCTTCCGAGTCCATGATGGACATGATGGCCGAAAAGATGGGGATCGATCCCTTTGAATTTCGGCTGATCAACGTCGCCCGCGAGGGGGATCTCAACATCAACGGATACCGCTTCACCCAGTATCCGGGCGAAACGCTCATGGAGCGCATGAGACCGATCTACGAAAAGGCCGTCGCCGACGCCAAAGCGAACGACACGCCCGAAAAGCGCAGAGGCGTGGGCGTCGCGTGGGGCGGCTACAATGTCACAGAGGGCACGGCCGATCAATGCACGGTAGCCATCGAACTGGCGCCCGACAATACCTTCGTCAAGTACGACACCTGGCAGGATCAGGGTCAGGGCGGCGACGTCGGCAGCCTGATGGTCACCTTGGAAGCGTTGCGCGTGGTGTTCGGAAAGGCCGGGCGGGTCATTGACAGGGAAGATGTGAAACTGATCCAAAACGACAGCAAATTCTGCCCCGATCACGGCGCCACGGCGTCCAGCCGCTCCCATTTCATGAACGGCATTTCCAGCAAGGGCGCGGCGGAAAAACTCTTTGCCGCCATGCAAAAGCCGGACGGCACGCTCAGAACCCATGCAGAGATGATCGCCGAAGGCATCCCGACGCGGTACGAAAACCAATTTTTGAATGAAGAATTCGGCGTTTTGAGCGATCTCGACCCCAACACGGGCGTCGGCAATCCGACGCCGGATTACACGTTCGCGCTCTTTCTTGCGGAAGTTGAGGTGGATACCGCCACGGGCGGAACGACGGTCATCGGGTTCCACTGCGTCGACGACGTGGGCGTCATCGGCAACATCGCCGCCGTCAACGGGCAGGCTTACGGCGGGATGTCGCATACCATCGGCTTTGCGCTGAGCGAGAACTACGACGACGTGAAGAAGCATGCGAACATATTGGGCGCGGGCATTCCGACCATCAAGGAAGTGCCGGACAATCTGAATGTCATCCACATCGAAACGCCGCGCGCGCAGAATCCTTTCGGCTCGTCCGGCGCGTCCGAGGCTTTCCAGTCGAGCGGGCATGTGGCAGTGCTCAACGCCATCCACAACGCCTGCGGGGTCAGGATATACGAATTGCCCGCGACGCCGGGGAAAGTCAAGGCGGGACTTGATATTTTGGCGGCCGGCGGCAGGATCGAGCCGCCCGGGAAGTATTTCCTCGGATCGGATTTCTACGAGGAGATCGAAAACATCCGGAGCAATCCCGTGTAGGCGGGATCTGACATGATTGTACGGCGCGGCATGAGACGAACCGGCGGCACGGTTCGTCTCATGCCGGTTCCGCGCGGTCGGGCGATCTTCGCGGCCGGGCGATCTTCGCGAGGCTTCTCTACGGTCGGGCGAGATCTTCGCGAGGCTTCTCTACGGTCGGGCGGCGTTGATGTCGGTCAGATCGATGGCGCGATCGCAGACGCGTTTCGCCAAGGCCGGATTGTGTGTGACGACGATCAGACCGAGTCCGTTTTGAACGGTCACGTCGAGGATCAAACGCCATATCTGCGCCTGCGTGATCACGTCGAGCATCGTGCTGATCTCGTCGCAGATCAGGAATTTCGTCCTTGGACCGAGGACGCGCGCGATGCAGAAGCGTTGCAGTTCTCCGCCCGACAGTTCCGCCGGCCAGCGCGTCATCCATCGCTCTTCGATTCCCATCTTCTCCAAGAGCGCCTTGTCTGGCGTCCATGACTCGCAGAGTATCTTCCCCATCTTCCGGCGCGGGTTGACAGACAGCTCCGGGTGCTGACGGATCAGTTGCACCGGGCAGTAACCCTTGACCGGCAGCGGTTTTCCGTCCCACAGCACTGTGCCGGCGTCGGCGGCCAGACAGCCGGAGAGCAGGGCGGAGAGCGTGCTCTTGCCCGAACCGGACGGTCCGACCAAGGCGAGCCGTTCGCCCGCCCCGACGGTGAGACTCACGTCTTTCAGAATCCATTTGTCCGTCTTGGGATAGCGGAAATCAAGATGATGCGCTTCAAGTCGCATGGATGCAGCGCACCTCCCCTCCCCGCAGCGACCGCATCGGCACGTCGGCGAAACAGGCGTCCGTCCGCATGCCGCAACGCGCCGCAAACATACAGCCCCGGGGCAGATCGCCCGCATAGGGCTGCGAACCCGCGAGGGGGCGAAAGCCGTTTTGCGGCAGCGCGTCGAAGAGCGCTTTGCTGTATGGATGGCGCAAGGCATCCGCGCCCGACAGGAAGTCCCGCGTCGGGGCGATCTCCATCGTCGTTCCGGCATAGAGTACCGCAATCCGATCGGCGAAGTGAAGCGCGAGGTCGACGTCATGCGTGATGAGCAAGACGCCGGCGCCCCTGTCCGCCAATTCCCGAAAATACAGAAACGTCTCTTTCGCCAGATCGACGCTCAAGCCGGGCGTCGGTTCGTCCGCGATGATGAGTTTCGGTTCGCCGACGATCGCCGCGGAGATCAGGATTCTGCGCGCCATGCCGCCGGACAGTTGGACAGGGTACAACCGCTCCGTTTCGGGTGAGAGACCGAAACGCGCAAACGCGCGTTGCATTTCCTCTTTGCTTCCTTTCGTGCCGATGACCTGCTTTCCGACGCGCATGAGCGGATCGAGCCAGTCCACCGCCTGGGGGATCAATACGATCTCCGAGCCCCGATATTGTTTTTGAAGCGCGCTTGTCAGCGTCTTCCCATTGTATTTGATCGTACCGCTCACCTCCGCGTTGCCGGGCAAAATGCCCAGAATGGCGTGTGCGAGCAGACTCTTTCCCGAACCGCTGGAACCGATGACGGCCAGGATTTCCCCGGCGCATACGTCGAGACCCAGCGAGCGAATCACGGGAAGCGCCGTGCGGCGCAGACCCTTTGCGTACATCCGAAACGAGACGCCTACGTCTTCAACCGACAAAACGACGGGCTTGCTTTCATTGTCCATGCCAACTTCCTTTCATGCGTTCCCGCCACTCATTTCCGCTCCTTCGTTTCCGCTCATTCGTTGCCGCTCATTCGTTGCCGCTCGTGGGATTGAGAAGCCGTTTCAGGTTTTCCCCGATCAGGTCGAACAGCAGAACCGCGACGAGCAGCATCAGTCCGGGGAAGAGCGCCAGCCACCATTTCCCCGTCGCGATGTGCTTCATGGATTCCGCGAGGATCACGCCGATGGCCGGGGATTCGGGCGGCAGACCAAAGCCGAGGAATGTGATCGACGCCTCGTGCATGATGGCGTGCGGAAACAGCAGAACCAAGCCGACGAGGTAGACGGGCAGTACGTGCGGTACGATGTGGCTCTTCGCGACGCGAAACTTGGACATGCCCATCCTGTACGAGGCGATGACGTACTGTGCGGATCGCAGTTGCAACACCTCCGCGCGCACGATGCGGGTGAGTTCCGGCCAATGCGTGAGCGCCACGCCCGCCATGACGCCGAACGCGCCCCTGCCGAGCATGAATGAAATCAGGATCAGAAGTACGAGATGCGGCAAGCCCATGCAACAGTCGATGCACCACAGGATGAACTTGTCGAACTTCCCGCCGATCACGGCGGATGCGATCCCGAAGACGAGCCCGATCACGGAACTGATTGCGGAAGCGATCGCGCCGATGACAAGACTTGTGGACAGCCCTTTGACGCTTCGGAAGAACATGTCGCGTCCCGTGAAGTCCGTCCCGAACGGATGCGCGAAACCGGGCGGCAGAAATTTGTCGGCGAACCGGGTCGCGTACATCTCCGGATCCATGAAGAGACCCCAGAAAAAGACGATCAGCAGATAAGCGGAAGCGATGAGGACGAGGATCAGAAGCCTCGTGCGCGCATCCGCGCCGCGCGGACCGCGGTCGCGCAAACCGTGCGATTCGGAGATGCGCGCGCCGTCGATTCCCGCTTGGTTCCTGTTCACCTCGTCCGCCTGTCCGCCTGTGCGCCGCCCGTCATACATAGCCGCCACCCGCTTTCACCGACGGATCGAGCGCGCCGTACAGGAGATTCGCGATCAGATTGCCCGCAAAGACGAAGATCGCGCCGAACAGACTGACGCCCAAAAGCAGGGGCACATCGCCGTTCAGGGCCGCCGCCGTCGTCGCCGTGCCGATGCCCGGATAGGAGAACACCGTTTCGGCCAAGGCCATTCCGCCGAACAATTCGCTGAAAGACGCGAACTGCACCGTGACGGCCGGCAGGGCGATGTTGCGGATGAGGTGCCTGCGCGTCAATTCCCCGGCGGTCTCCCCGCGCGCCCGCGCGAACAGAATGAAATTGCTGTTCATGATCTCGATGAGTTTCTGTCTCGTGTAGAGCGTGATCTTGCCGATGTTCGCGATCGTCAGCGTCAGGACGGGAAGCGCCAAATGGTAGGCTCTGTCCAAGAAAGTGACGTCTTCCGCCGGCTTGCCGATGGGCGCCGCCATGCCGATGGGAAACCAGCCGAGCGTCACCGCGAAGAAACTGAGCGCCAAAAGCCCGAGCCAGAACGTGGGCGCGGATTGCAGGATCAGGCAAAACGATTTGATCGCCTTGTCAAAGACGCCGCCCCTGCGCAGCCCCGCGAAGATTCCCGCCACAAATCCGAGGATGCCGGACAGCGTCCAAGCGATCATCATGAGGACGATGGAATGGGAGAACCGCTCCGCGATGACGTCGATCACGGGGCGTTTATATGTGAGAGACATGCCGAAATCGCCGCGCAGAACG
>JAISML010000126.1 GCA_031276775.1 Eubacteriales Family XIII. Incertae Sedis bacterium
CGGTTACTTCGACGGCACCATGATCTCCAACACCTATGCGAAGAAGTTCAGGCAAAACGGCGGCGTCGTCCATACGGCGGCCAAAGTGACGGAATTGCTGAAAACAGGCGACAGGATCACGGGACTGAAGACGGAGGGCGGCGATCGGCACGACTTTGACTGCATCGTGGACTGCACCGGTCCGTGGAGCCGGTTTACGGGCATGATGGCGGGTTTGGATGTGCCGATCCGGCATACGAAAGCGGAAGCGTTTTTCCTTGTGCCGCCAAACAAAAAATTGGAATATGTGTTCCCTGTTCTGAAGTTTCCCGCTTACTACGCGCTCCGCGCGGGCGACAACATCTTCATTTGCAAATCCCATCTTTCCATGGATTTGAGCAATCCGATGCATGCCGGGAACTGGGATCCGGATCAAATTCCGCTCACGGGCGGCACGGATGAATACTTCATCGAGTTTCTTTTCGAGCAACTCGAGACGACGATGCCGGGTCTTCTCGAAAGCGGGCTTGCCTCGTCATGGCTTTCCTATCGCGCGGAAACAGAGGACTTTTTGCCGATCCTCGGCGAAACGCCTGTGGAAGGGTACTTCGTCGCCTCCGGTTACGGCGGCAACGGCATCATTGAAGCGCCCGCCGCGAGCAGGGATCTTGCCAAATTCATCATGACGGGCGAAAAGACCCTGCTCTTGGAAGAGTGGGCTTTTACGCGGTTGGTGAAAGCATGAAAGTCGTCGTATGCATCAAACAGGTTCCCGCGTCCAACCGTGTGGCCGCGGATCCTGTCACGCACCATCTGATGCGCGAGAAAAGCGATCACGTCATCAACCCTGCGGATTTGAACGCTTTGGAAGCCGCGTTTCTGCTCAAAGAAGCGTTGGAATCCTCGGATACCGCATGTGAGATCACCGCGCTCTCCATGGGACCGCCCGATGCGGAGGAAGCGCTCCGCGAAGCGGTGTCGAGAGGCGCGGACGAAGCATGTTTGCTTTCCGATCGTCTCTTTGCGGGGAGCGATACGATTGCGACAGCGGCGGTATTGATGGCGGGCGTCCGGTATCTCGGGACGCCGGATCTGATTTTGACGGGTGCGGAGTCGTCCGACGGCGCGACGGGACAAATCGCGCCCATGCTTGCGGAAAGTTTGGGACTCCCGCATGTGACAAACGTGTGCGAAATCGAAACATGTCTGCAATCGGGACTGACGGTGCGGAAACATTTTCGCCGATCCGACGTTCGTCTGCGGATCGACGGTCCGGCGGTGCTGTCCGTCGGCTACGGTTGCAACGAACCGCGTTTGCCGACTTTGCGCTCCAAAATGCTCGCGAAAAAGAAAGCGGTGCGCATTTTGACAAACAAAGACCTGCTTTTGCCGGAGAACGGGGTGGGGGCGGCGGGTTCGCCCACGGAAGTGACGGACTCCTTTTCCCCGGAAAACAAGGGTTCCTGCGCATGGATGCAAGGGGACGCGGCGCAGGTTGCGGAACAGATACTGTCGTTGATCAAAAAGGAAATGTGTGATAAGTAGATGAGCAAGGGTATATGCATTGTCGCGGAACAGGAAGATCGACGGATCACCTCCGCGTTTTCGGAATTGATGACGGCGGCGATCGGCATCAAACGCGTCACGGAGGAGCCGATACAGGTTGTGCTGGCGGGAACGGACTGCGCTTCGCTGTTGCCGCAGTTTGACGGATATCCCATCGATGAGATATATACGGTCGATCTCGAAGAGGAGGGCACATTTCGGGACGACATGCTCGCTGAAATTTATGCGGACACGCTGCGCAGGATCGCGCCGGGTTCCGTGCTGATCCCTGCGAGCGAAACGTGCAGATCCGTCTTCCCCCGCGTGGCGTGGCGTTTGAAAACGGGACTGACTGCGGATTGCACCGGGCTCGATGTGGAAAAGAGGGCGGACGGTACGTGGTTCATTCGTCAGATGAAACCGTCTTTTGAAGAGAACTCGTTGGTATACATCTCCTGCAAGCCGGGGATATATCCTCAGATGATGACCTTGCGCGAAGGCGTCTGCGAAGCTTTCGCGCCCGGGAAGACCGTCACGCCGCCGCAGGTCCGGTCGGAAAGATCGGTCGGACGGGATTCCGCGATCCGGGTGATTGAAACAGTGTCGCGCGAAGCGTCGGAAGACGATATGCGGGACGCCGAGATCGTATTTGCCGCCGGGCGCGGTACGCTTGACGGCGAAAACTTTGACTTGCTGAAAAAAGTCGCGGACAGGCTCGGCGCCGCTGTCGGAGGGACGCGTCCGCTCATGGATTGCGGTCTTGTCCCGTTCGAAAATCAGATCGGCCAGACAGGTTCCACCATTCGTCCCCGCATCGTTGTGTCCTTTGGCGTGTCGGGAGCGATTCAGCACACGGAGGGCATCAAAAATACGAACCTGTTCATCGCGGTCAACGCGGACGGGGACGCGCCGATCTTCGGCACGGCGGATTACGGCGCCGTCATGAAGATGGAACCCGTGTTGGAACATCTGCTGAAATTGTTGCAATAGCCGCGCCCGTTCATGCGATCGTTATGGTGGACCGGATCATGCCCATCCAACAGCTGTAAGCGACAGTCCCGGTTTGCCCCGGTTCAAATTCGATCACATTCTCCCCTTCCGTCAGATTTTGGCGTATCCCGTATTCGGGAATGAGGATTGTGCGGTTGCAACCGTTGAGGCTGCCGGCTTCCGCATTGATGACCCATTTGACCGGCAAACCGGCTTTGACCGCGATGGGCGGGTAGCTGCCCGGTTCGAGGTCGGTGCGCACCACCTGCGCCCCGTTCTCCGTCCGATCGGCCGCGGCGTCCGCGGGGGATGAGCCCGGACCGAAAGCCGGCACGGAGAAGCCGGAGAGATTCATGCCGTTCGCAAACATGAAGAGACCGAGAAAGATCACGAGCGCCGCGCCGCAGGTCATTACGCGACCCGTAAATTTTTTGCCCAACGCGGAGCTGAGCGCACCCAAGCCGAACATGAGCGGCAGTGTGCCGACGCCGAACAGCAGCATGGAAAGCGCGCCCTGCGCCATGCTGCCCGCGGACAGGGCGTAGAGCTGCATCGCCTGCAGCGGTCCGCAGGGCATAAGACCGTTCAAAAGACCGATGATGAACGGTCCGGTACGGCGTTCTTTCCCCTCGTCGATCTTCTTCGCGCATCCCCGGGGCAGCCGGGGAACCAAGCGTCCGAGTCCGCGAAAAATCCCCAACATGTTCAGCCCCATGATCACCATAAACGCTCCGGCGAGCAACGGGACGGCGCCGCCGAAGCTGCCGGAAAAACGTATGACGGAACCGACGCCCCCGACGATCGCGCCGATGATCGTATAGGAGACGACGCGGCCCAGATTGTACAAAAGACCGGGCGCAAAAACGGTGAGCCGGGAACGTTTCGGTTTGGATGAACCGGGGATGGTCTGGGAAATGTTGACGCCGCCGCACATGGCGACGCAATGCACGGATGTGAGCAGTCCGATGACGAGGATCATGCCATATCCCATTCCCGCTTCCGCGAGCGGGAAATTTTTCGCGACGTTTGTGGCTCCCACGCTTTTCAGTATGCCGAACAGCGCGACGACGATGATCAGGACGCCGATCGCCTTGTTCCGTTCAGGCGCGCCGGCGTTTCGATCCGCGCGTTTCCCCCGGATCACCTTGTAGCCGAGCGCTTCGATGACGCCGGCGATCTCCGCCGGCGATACGGTGTCGGCGTTGTGGGTGATCCTTGCCGTTCCGTCAGTGTAACTGACGCGGACCGCCGATACGCCGCGCGTGTTGCGCAACTTGCGTTCGATTCTGTTTTGGCAGTTTACGCAGGTCATCCCGCCGATGCGCAGTTCTGTTTTTTGTTGTGTTTTGCCCATGGCCGTCCCCTCATTCTTGCGCGTACCGCACCGGGCGCGCATGATATCGATCGGCGAAGCGCATTTGCCGGACCGCACAGAATTGTCTTTCACTAAAGTATATCACGAAACGGATCGCAGGAAAACCGGGGGGGGGGGCAACGCGGTTACCGCTCAGAGGTTGGCGGGCTGCGCCGGGCCGTGCGAGGTAACCGCCCGCCGGAAGATATTTGCGGATTTTTCGATCGCGGGCTTGCTTTTCCGCTCCGATCATGATTGAATGGACAGATAGGCATTGTTTTGCACTTGGATGCGGCGTGGGGCGGCAGAACG
>JAISML010000231.1 GCA_031276775.1 Eubacteriales Family XIII. Incertae Sedis bacterium
TTTGCGGAGCGGATTGGATGCTATGGTTGATCCGTTTGTTTTCTCGTCCGGAAGCGGGCGTGAAATACCGGAGGTGGAAGGGGAAAGAAAAAGCAATGGAACGAACAATCCTTGAAAAAGTGCGAAAACTCAACTGGGTTTTGCAGGAGAGCAGTACGAGTGTTTTCTCTTATGACGATCTGTGTGAAATTCTCAGCGAGTTGATGGACGCCAATGTATATGTCGCAAATTATGCCGGAAGGGTTATCGGTGTGTACTATACGATACGTTCCGACAGCGCGGCTGTCGACGATCCGGAAACGGGTCATCAGAAATTGCCGGGCGAATACAACGACGAACTGTTGAAAGTGACCGAAACGGTATCCAATCTCAGGGCGGACGAAGCCTTGAAAATTTTCAAGTACGATTACGATACCTATGACAAGCTTCATACGATCATCCCCGTGTACGGAGCCGGCGAGCGGCTCGGCACGGTGATCCTGACCAGATATTCCCCCATGTTTACCGACGAAGACCTCATTCTCGGCGAATACGGAGCGACGGTCGTGGGATTGGAGATACGCCGGAGACAGAAGTTGGAGGAGGAGGAGGAGGCGCGCGTAAACGCGACCGTCTTAAAAGCCATCGGCACCCTGTCCTACTCGGAGATCGAAGCGATACAGCAGATATTCAACGAATTGAACGGCACCGAGGGTTTGCTCGTCGCCAGCAAGATTGCCGATCGCTCCGGCATCACGCGATCCGTCATCGTGAACGCCCTGCGCAAGTTGGAAAGCGCGGGCGTCATCGAATCCAGGTCGCTGGGCATGAAAGGCACGCACATCAAAATACTCAACAACAAGTTTATAGACGAATTGAAGAAGACAAAGTTTTGATTTGGTGAAATACCGTACAATCCGAGGCGTCGGCTCGTCGGAGTTGATCATTGAAAAGTCGCGATTTATCGGTCGCATTTGTGAGGTTGTTTCCAAGGATGCGGCCGATCGTTTTTTCGCGGAGATACGGAAAACGCACCGGACGGCGACACACAATGTTCCCGCTTTCGTCATCGGGGAAAATATGCAGCATCAATGGGCAAGCGACGACGGAGAGCCGCAAGGCACGTCGGGCGCGCCCATACTCCGCATGCTGACCGCCGGGAACATAACGAATGTCGCGGTGATGATCACGCGGTACTTCGGCGGAATCAAATTGGGAACCGGCGGTCTTGCGCGCGCTTACACGGCGGCCGCGAAAGCCGCGCTTGACGTCGCGGGAACCGTTGACGTCGAGGACGGCGTGAGATTCCGATATGCGGTGGATTACCCCCATTTGGGAAAACTAAAAGTTCTGGCCGAAAGAAACGGTTTTCTCCTGAACGAAATCGTCTGCGCGGAACAGGTTTTACTCACGCTTACGGTTCGGAAGGAAGACGAGGCGCGCGCGCGTTCCTGCGTCACCGGCTTGACGGGCGGCGCGGAACGGCTGATGGAACGTGAAGATTGCGATATCAGATTATGATGGCACAAAAGGTGCGGGAATCCCCGCTTTTCGCAGGGCTGTCGATGCGTGAATACGATGCTTTGATCGATGTGTGGCAACCGGAAACCGTCATATTGTCAAAGGATGGGATACTCATCGAAGAAGGCGGTCGGGCGTCGGCGTTTTGGATCGTCACGGACGGCCGCCTGAAAGGCGCGCGTTATCATTACGACGGAAGACTCGATCTCGTGCATCTCTACGCGGAAAGAGACATCGTGGGACTGGACGTGATCTGCACGAGAACCCGCAAGAGTCCCTTGCGCATCAGCGCCGTGGATGCGGCGCGGCTGGCGGCTTTCCACGCCGCCGTCCTTGACGGGAACCGCCTGTCCGAGGAAACAACAGGCAGGCTGCGCATGAACATCATTCGGATCCTCGCGGACGAAAGCATCCGCAAACAGTACAAAATCGATGTCTTGTACCAAAGATCGCTGCGTGCGCGCATCGCCGTTTTTCTGCGGCACATGAGTGAAAAAGTCGGAGAGGACGTCTTTGACGTCAACATGGACAGAGAACAGTTCGCGCATTACCTCGGCGTCAATCGCAGCGCGCTTTCACATGCGCTCAGTCTCATGAGCAAAGAAGGGGTTATCCGATTCAGAAAAGGGCGTTTCGAGATATTGAACAAACAGGCATTGGAAGAAAAGTGACGGTATGCGCGTCCCGGAAGCGCGCTTTCCCGTGGAAACGTGGGTTTGCGCGTCGTCCGTCGACGCGTGAAGACCGCGGCGGATTTCCGACATGAATCGAAAGTATGTTGTTGCGCCAACATACTTTTTTTCCGTGCGCTGATATAATTGGCTTCGACGTATTTCCATAGGATATCGTTGCAAGGTCGCACAGACCGATGGAGGGAACCGTATGAGAGAAAAGCATAAAAAGCATAAGAGGAATTTGTTGTTGGTTTTCATTGCCGTATTCGCGTTGACAATGTCCTTGTTCGCCGCCTGCGGCGGGGATAAAAGCCCTGCGGACAAAGCCGACGGTGAGACTGCGGCGCAGGAAGAGAGCCCGGCCCGGGAAGATACCGTGACGGGTTCCGTCATGCTTGCGGCGGCGGCAAGTCTCGAAAACGCATTCGTCGAAGAGTTGATCCCTCTCTTCAACGAAGAACACCCGAACGTAGAGATTACGGGAACTTACGACAGCAGCGGAAAGCTGCAGGAACAGATCGAGGGCGGACTTGGCGCAACCGTCTTCTTTTCCGCCGCGACCAAGCAGATGAACGCATTGGTGGACGGGGGTTTCGTCGGTGCGGAGGACGTGGTGCATTTGCTTGAAAACGAGATCGTCCTGATCACGTCCGCAAACAGCGGCACAACCGTTGCTTCTTTTGAGGACATCGCAAATGCGGCTTCGATCGCCGTGGGCGATCCCGCAAGCGTACCTGCGGGTCAGTATGCGCAGGAAGCGTTGACGTCGCTCGGACTCTGGGAACGCGTGTCCGCGGGCGCCAGTTTTGGAAGCAATGTGACGGAAGTACTCAATTGGGTGGCCGAAGGGAGCGCGGAAGTAGGCGTTGTCTATGCCACGGACGCCGCATCCATGCCGGATAAGATCAGGACGATTGCGGCCGCTCCGGCGGGCAGTTTGAAAACACCGATCATATAACCTGTCGCCATGTTGGCGGGCGTACCCGACGCCGACAAAGCCGCAGCCGAAGA
>JAISML010000193.1 GCA_031276775.1 Eubacteriales Family XIII. Incertae Sedis bacterium
AGTTCTGAAGAGCGCGGACAGGTGGTACGGCGTCACCTACAGGGAGGACAAGGCGCGCGTGGCAGAGGCCATGCGCGAAAAGCATGCAGCGGGGTTGTACCCGACGCCGCTGTGGGACAGGTAAGCGCGCAAACGCCGCACAGTTTTTGTTTGGGAACAGGCGTCCCGGGATAAGGCGGAGGTCACGCCAAAACTCTATGACAAAACGCAGGGATCCAAGTCAGAGGGCTGTGCCTTTTTTGGGCATGAATAAACGGGTCATATCGACGCCTTCCAATTCGAGCAACCGGGCTTTTATCCAGATGCCGCCCGCATAACCCGTCAGGCTGCCGTTCGCACCCACAACCCTGTGGCAGGGAATGATGACGGAGATGGGATTGTGCCCGACGGCGCCGCCAACGGCCTGCGCGGACATTCTCGCGCGGCCCGCCGCTTTCCCGGCCAGTTTTTTGGCGATGTCGCCATAGGTGATCACCTCGCCGTAGGGTATGTCCCGCAGAATGTTCCAGACCTCTTGCCGGAACGCGCTGCCGATGGGCGCCAACGGCAAATCGGAAACGGAAGGCCTTTTTCCCGCGAAGTAACCGTCCAGCCAACTGCTCACTTCACTGCACACCGGGCAGTCATCGCTCTCCGCCATTGCTTCCGGCATGGCCTCTTTGTAGTACTTTTGCCCTTCTATCCACAGGCCGACAAGATTTGTTCCGTCGCAGGCGAGCGTAAGCGCGCCGATCGGCGAGCGGCAGGTTGTCGAATGGTACATTTGATCTCTCCTTACAGTGCATTCCAAAGATTGACGACAGCGTAACTGCGCCAAGGTCGCCACGCCTCCGCTCGCTTTAACGGTTCCTTTGATGTGAGAGGCTGCAACGCCTTTTTCACGCCCGCGTCCGTTTCGAGAAAAGCGTCGGTCCAGCCAATCGCCCGCATGGCGATGTAGCGAGCCGTCCGGTTGCCGATTCCGCGTATCGCCGTCAGTTTTTTGATCTCTTCTTCCGGTCGTGGGCAAGCATGAAAGTCGATTTCATTTTGCGAGAACATCCTTGCGAGTTCGCCAATCGTCTCCGACCGCGCGGAGCTTACGCCCAATTCGCCGAATCGGTCTTTAACGGAAGCCCCGAGTTCCAGAACGTTTTCGGGCGACGGAAAAACATGCGTCAATCCGTCTGTTCCGGTCTGAACGCGCGTTCCGTATGCGTCGGCAATTCTCGCCGCCAGGGTGCGCGCCGCTTTGACGGTGATTTGTTGCCCGAGCACCGCGCGAACGGACATTTCAAAAGCGTCAAAACAGCCCGGCAAGCGGGTTCCCAAAACGCAAAGGCCGGGGCGCAGGTCGTTCATCGGCGAAAGCGTTTCGTAAACGGCGATCGGATCACAATGCAAATCGAACAAACGTTTTACGCAGGCGAGAACCTGCGACAAAACCGGCAACAGGTTCTCGCTTATTGTCACGGACAGTGTATTTTTGGCGGGACAGTCGCGCACGCGCAAGCATCCGTATATGCGCTTTCCCGCAGCGGTCACAAAATGCGCCGTGCGCAGATACGCTCCGTCCTTTACCGTTTCCACGCCGGGGATTGCGCGCCCGGAGAGGAAGTGCAACATGGCTTCCCAGCGATACGGCGGACGGTATCCCAATGCCAACGTAATGCCGCCGTCCGGGTTTTCTCCGGCAGAAGCCCGTTTCCGCAAGGCGGTGGGCGAAAGTCTGTAACGCTCTTTGAACAGATCGTTAAAGCGGCGCAGACTTCCGAAGCCCGACGCCATCGCGATTTCAAGGATCGGCAAATCGGTATCCGTCAGCAGACTTTTTGCCAGCAACAATCTGCAGGTCTGCCGATACCGAATCGGAGGCACGTTATACGCTTCCGTGAACACGCGCCGCAGATGGCGGGCCGTATATCCGAGCCGTCCGGCGATTTTGTCAATTTTATCGTCGTTTCCGCAGCTTTCCTCCAGCATTCTCGCCGCCCGATACGCCAAATCCGCCGAAGCGTCGGTTATCGATCTGCCGGGCGCAAGCTCCGGCCTGCACAAAAGGCACGGACGGTATTCGGCCTGTTCCGCCTCCGCCGCAGTTTGAAAGAAAGTGCAATTTTCAATTTTCGGCTGCTTTGCCCTGCATACGGGACGGCAGTAGATGCCCGTCGAAGATACGCCGACAAAAACCGGCCGTCGAAGCGAGCGTCTTTCGCCTTGAACGCCGCATACAGGGCTTCCTTGTTTTTAAGCACAGGCCTTTACCTCAATTCGGTGTTTTGGCCCAGTATACAGCATTTAAAGGCCTAAGTACAGCTGTTTTCGGACATGGTATTCGAATGTTCGGATTACGGGCAATCGTGCAAACGCAAAAACGCCGAAACCGGTTGCGGCAATACCGAGCCACCGCCCGGCGAAACTGAATGATGACTATTCAGTTGAAGCATAATCGCCGGCCGGGAACCGGTACAACTCTCCGGTCGGGTCGCTTGCGGGCCTGCGCGTGGCCGCAAAGGGCGCGCCCCTTGAGTACGCGCAAGCCCGCAAGCGAGCAATACCGGTTCCCGATCTGATGATGATTATGCGCTGATTGTATAGTTATAAACTGAATTGACCGGACAGTCATATTTCATTTCATGCACCAACCGTGCGAAAGGATGAACGATTGCCCGGTCATGGCGCCGCCGCTGTCCTTGATCGCGAAAGCGACGACGGAGGCGACTTCGTCCGCTGTCGTGAATTTTCCGTCCGCCGTGTTTTTCAGCATGACGTTTCGCACCACCTCTTCTTCGCTGATCCCGAGTTCCCGCGCCTGTTCGGGTATCTGCTTTTCCACCAAGGCGGTGCGCACGAAGCCGGGGCAGACGGTGTAGGCGTGGATGCCGTGGGACGCGCCCTCTTTGGCGATGACGCGGCACAGGCCCAAGATGCCGTGCTTTGCAAAGCAATAGGCCGCTTTCAAGGGTGAAACGTCATGGGAATGCACGGAACCCATGAAGACGATCTGTCCGCCCTTGCCCGTGCGCTTCATGTGCGCATAGGCGGCTTTGCTGCACAAAAACGCGCCGTCGGCGTGGATGCGCAGAATCTTTTGCCAGTCCGCAAACGGA
>JAISML010000229.1 GCA_031276775.1 Eubacteriales Family XIII. Incertae Sedis bacterium
CCGCTCCCGTACCCGGATCCGCCCGGATCCGCGCCGGCGGAACCGTCCGAGCGCAGCAAGCCCTTCAGATATTGCCTGCCTGAGCCGCTCCGCGATTTTTTTTCCATGAAATAATCGTAATTGCCCGGATAGTTCACCAAACCTCCGCCCGTCAGTTCCACGATGCGGGTCGGAACCTTGCCGAGAAAATACCGGTCGTGCGATATGATGAGCAAGGTGCCCGTGAACGAAAGCAAGGCATCCTCTATCGCTTCGCGCGAGGCGATGTCCATGTGGTTCGTCGGCTCGTCCAACAGAAGCGTGTTGGCTCCGGACAGGAGGGTTTTCAGCAGAGACAGCTTTGCCCGTTCTCCGCCCGACAAGGAAGCCACCTCTTGGAAGACCATGTCTCCCGTAAACAAAAACCCGGCGAGGATGTTGCGCATTTCCCCTTCACTGTACGATCTGTACGCGGAGGTCATCTCCTCCAACACGGTTCGGTTCCCGGCAAGGGATTGCTGTTCTTGGTCATAATAGCCGAAGTTTACGTTGTGCCCTTTGCGTATGCGTCCGCCGTCGGGTTGCAAGCGTCCCAAGAGGATCTTCAGCAAAGTGGTCTTTCCGACGCCGTTGGCGCCGACCATGCAAATGCGTTCCCCACGCTTGACCTCAAGCGCGACATCGCGAAACAGCTCGCGATTCACCCCGTTTGCTTCAAAGCTTTTGCGCACGCCCTCGACGGCGATCACATCCTCGCCGCTCTTTCGCTCTTCCGCGGGCCGCAGTCTGAGTTGCGCGGCTTCGGCCACAGGCCGCTCAAGCGACGGCAAACGGGCAAGGCGTTTCTCCCGCGAAGCCGCCCGCTTCGCCAGTTTTTCCGTCCCGCGCTCCTTGAACCGGCGTATCATCTCCTCCTGACGTCCGATCTCCGCCCGACGATTTTGAAACGCCCTCTCCCGCGCTTCACGCAGAGCGCGCTTTTTTTCCGCGAACACCGAGTAGTTGCCGTCGTAGGCGGTGAGCCTGCGATGCTCGATCTCAAATATCCTGTTGACCGTTTGATCAAGGAAATACCGGTCGTGCGAAACGAGGAGGATCGTCCCGTTCCACGCTTTCAATTTCTGTTCCAGCCAATTCAGCGTTCCGATGTCCAAATGATTCGTCGGTTCGTCCAGCAGGAGAATGTCCGGTTTTTTCAACAGCAGCTCGGCAAAGGCCAGCCGGGTCTTTTCCCCGCCGCTCAGCCTTCCGATCGGGCTGTCGTGAACGCTGTCCGGAAACGCCATGCTTCGCAGGATGCCGCGTATCTCACTTTCGTACACCGTCGCGCCGGAAGCCGCGGCTTCGTCATGGGCGCGCCGCATGACCTCCAGGATCGTGACGCCGCGGGCCGAAGCGGACACGCTCGACGCGACATCCGCAGTTTCCGTGCCGGTCTCCTGCCGCAGATATCCCGGGCGTTTTCCGGATGCGACAAAGACCTTGCCGCCGGCTTCGTCGTCCCGGCCCGCCAGAATTTTGAGCAACGTCGATTTCCCCGCGCCGTTCCCGCCGACAATGCCGACGCGCTCCCCCTTGTTTACGTTGAAGCTGACATCGTCGAGTATGACGTTCGCGCCAAATGATTTTGAAAGATGTGAGACCGCTATTTCCGTCATCGTCCCCAACTGTCCGAATCCGTCCTTTCACGTCGTTGTTCCGGAAAAACAAACCCCTCGCATTCGCGCGGCACGATCTTCGCGCCGACCGTCCGCGCGCGGCCGAAGACCGCCCGCGCCGAAGCGGGCAGCCATGTAAAATTATACATGGTTGCGCGGCAAAAGCAAAACAAAATCCGGAGAGTGACATGACAGTGACGCTCGGTTACTGCACAAGGGTTTGCACCGGAAACGCCGCGCGGATGCGGCGCAGCCCGCCAACCCCTGTGCAGCGATGTTCGCCTGCGTTGTGAAAATCGGACAAGACGTCCGTCTATCGATCCGATCGGATGATGATCCGGTAGGTGTCGGGTCGCAGCGCCGCCTCAAACGCCTCATTTGCCTCTTCATAGCCGTAGACGCCGGAGATCAGTTGTTCCGTATCCACGAGACCTTTCGCGATGAGATTCGCCGATCGGAAAAAGGATCGGACGGTGGGACTGACCGCGCCGGTGATGACCGCTTCCGATTTGTGCAGCCAATTGGGGCTGATGCCGATGGGCTTGTCCGGGTGCATGGAACTGTACATCACGCAACGGCCCCGGTATCCCGTCATGGCCACCGCCTGTTCCGCAACCGCCGCGACGGGCGTGGTATTGAAAACCGCTTCCGCCCCCCTGCCGCCGGTCAGGTTTTTCACAAATGCAACGGCGTCCTCCGCAAGCGGATCGAATGCGACGTCCGCGCCCAGACGCAACGCCAAGCGCCGGCGCGCCTCATCCGGCTCGCTGACGATGACGCGCGCCCCCTTCCGCTTCGCGCACAGCACATGCAGCATACCCATGATGCCGGCGCCGATCACAACCGCGTCGTCGCCCAATTCGATCTCCCCCTGCTCGATGCTGTTGACGACGCAGGCCAACGGCTCCGCGAACAGAATTCTTTCATGCGGCAGTCCGTCCGGCATCCGATAGACCTGCGATGTTTTCACGTTCAAATACTCGCCCAAACCGCCGGTGCCGAATATCTCCAGATCCGGATTGTCCAAATTGTTCATCTCCGCGCACATGTTTTCGCGGTTGCTGCGGCAATAATAGCACTTCCCGCACACATGGATCAGACGCGCGGTCACCTTGC
>JAISML010000039.1 GCA_031276775.1 Eubacteriales Family XIII. Incertae Sedis bacterium
TGGAATTCCCGTATCGACAACGGAATGGCATGCCGAGACAGCCGAAGGCGACGGAGCCGTATCGCTGTCAATCAAGAACATATCGGCCGAACAATTGGATGTTTCGCCCGAAATGCCGATGGAACGCTTCGTGCAGGGAAACACGAAGGAAACGGGCTTGGGCGATATATCGAAAAAACCTGTTGGAAGCCATGAACGGACACTTGGCCGTGCGCATAGACGGCGATGTGTTCGATGCGACGATAAGGTTGCGAGCGCGGATGACGGATTCGCCGCCCGCACAGTTCGGTGTCGCGCAATTCGCCATAAGATATCGGTGATCTTATCCTGAATACGCTCGGCGCGCCGCTTGGATATTGCCTGCATCGCGTTCTGCGGAGGAGGTTTTCGGGATTTTTGGAAAATTTCAAAGTTCAAAAGTGTATTCAATCGCAAGAGATGCCGTAAATCCATGCAAAGTCACAAATCCTTGTGGTATTGTACATACAAAAAGCGCAATTTTCAAGAGCTTTGTCCTCCTGAAATTGCACGGCTTGAAAAAATGTGTTGCTTTTGTTGCGGTGGATATATTATACTTTAGTTATAAAGTTATTATTTTTTTATGAAATGCCGACGGTGCCATTTGTGCGCATTCGGCAAATGCAAGGGAGGCAGGTATGTTCAAAAAGAAGGTTCTTTCGGCATTGGCGCCGGCTTTTGCGCTGGTGCTGTTGTTCAGTGCCGTATTTTCGTGGGGGGGGGGGCGCGTTCGCCGGTAGCCCTCGTTCTTCCGCCGAACAGATTGCCGTAGCAGGCGGCGCGCTGTTTTACGATGCGGACGGAAACCCGGTGACGGCGCGGCAGGACCTGTGGGGCGCGGACAATCCCGCGAAGGTCATGGTTTCCAAAACGATCAGGGGAACCGAAATCGAGAATGAATTTTTGATCGATCTGGAGGTCAATACAAAGGAAACGGTCAAGCGGACCGCCACGGCCACCGACGCCGCCGTTTCGCTCGTGCTGGACCTTTCCGGGTCGATGTGGTGCACATTGGACGGGAAGGGCGAATTCGGAAAATTGGGTTCGGTTTCCGGCCAAAAGATCAGGGTGGAGGATACGCGCCTGTACGCGATGCAGCAGGCTGTTCTCGCCTTTCTTGATTCTTACAGGGAGAGCGCGGAGAACACGGGCGGCGCGCCGGCGCGGCGCATGCTTTCGCTGGTCGTGTTCGGCACGGTCGGACGGACGGTGGCTCTGCCCGAAGGCAGTACCAACTATTGGGTTGACATTGCGGACAGCGGCAATTTTGACTTGGTGAAAGGCATAATAGAGGATCTGACTGCGGGCATGGTCGAAGATCGCTTGGTGGTGCAGGGTATCCCTTATGACGCTTACGACCATCAGATTCCCGGCACACTCAAAGGGCAGAATCTTGACACGAACATCGACGGCGGTCTGCTGTTGGCCCGCAATCTGTACCGCACGACGGATGTTACAAACAATAAAAAGCATCCTTTGACCGGCAAGATTCAAGAATCTGCCGGGCCTTATCCCGGTGCGTTCAAAAACTATGATTATATCGAAAACTGCAATGTGCTCCTGCTGACGGACGGGAAGGCCAACCGCAGCGGCAGACCGAATTACAACCGCCCGGGAACCGATCCCGCCATTTTCGACTATGACTATAGATCAGATCCGTTTGGAAGCGCCGTCAAAACGGCAGGAGAGATCAAGGCGGCGAGTTTCACGATCGAATACCCCGACAATGAATATATGCCGGGCATGGATAACAAGAGCTCCGATCGTTGGAAGTGGGACAACACCTACCCCAAAAAGCCCGCCACGCTCTATACCGTCGCGATGGGCACGGGCGAAGAAGCGGACAAGCCTTGGCTGGAAAACAGCATAGCGAGCAATCCGGGCACGGCGCTGGAGGCGCGGGATGCGCCGGGTTTGGCGAAGGCTTTCCGGGAGATTGCCTATGAGATACTGACGGCGTCCAAGGCGTGGACGGTCACGGATCCCATGGGCCCGTACAGCGAATTCATCGAAATTCTGCCGAACGGCGACGGCGCTCCGGAAGCGGGCGCGGAGGTCAAAGACCAAATCATCCGCTGGGATCTTACGGCCCCGAATGCCTTGGACAAAACGGAAACGCGGGGCGACGAAAGCCTGTACACCTACAAACTGTCCTACAGGATCCGGCTGAACAACACGGCGATGGCCGGCGATCTCGATGCGGATGTCGAAACGAATGCGCCGGCATGGTTGAGTTATACGGTGACGACGGGTCAAACCACCGGCGATGCGTTGCGCGCCGATCTTCCCGTGCCGAAGGTCAAGAGCCTGAAAAGCGCCTTGGTTTTCACGAAGTACGACGCGGAAAACAAAGCGCTTGAAGGCGCACATTTCAAGATTGCGATCGCGGACGGCGCCGGCGATTTCACGCGGATCGTTGCGTCCGGGGCCGACGGCCGTGTCGTATTCGCGGATATTCCCTCCGGCCACAATTACGCGCTGACGGAGATGCAGGCGCCGACGGGCTATAAGACGGACGGCGTTCCGTATGTATTCCGCGTTTCTTACGGCGATATTGTGACCGACGGGGTTTCCGGCGGCGGAAATGTCCTGCCGTACCTGAAAGACACGCCTTGGGGCATACACAACCAAGGCGCCAAGGCGTCCCTCAAGAAAGAGGTCAGAAGGGCCGGTTCGTCGGATGCATGGGCGACATCCGTGACGATCGCTGCGGGCGGGGACGCGGAATTTTTGATTACGATCACGAATACCTGGGACAGGACCATAACCGAAGGCGCGCTCACGCTGTCGGATCATTTCTTGGGAGGTACGCTCTTCGATGCGATCGCGATTCCGGAGGTAACGACGCCGTCCGCGATTCGCATCCTGTTCAAAAACGGCGCTTATAAAATATTGGACGCGTCCGATGACACCTTGTCCGAAGGGGCGATCACTTGGAACAAAGCCCTGCTCACGAACGACAGTACAGTGAATCAGGCCCGCTTTACCAATACCGCGCGCCTGTATCTTGAAGGCACTCTCGAAAACGTGAGCAGCGCCGATGTCGTGCTTTCCGCGAGGGGCGGCGACGGCGGTGGCGGTGACGGCAACGGCGGTGGCGGCGGCAACGGCGGCACATCCGATCCCGGTATGAAAGTCGAGCCGGGCGGCGGGAATGAACCGGGCAACGGCGGCGAAACCGGCGAGGTCGAGGATGTCGAACCGAGCTACCCGTTCCCGACCTTCCCCGGGCAGACCGTGATTCCGCAGGACGACGGAACCTATCTCGTGCTGGATGAGAACGGTGTGCCGCTCGGCACGTGGAGATACGATCCCGAGCTGGGAGAGTGGATATTCGATGCGGCGCCGCCGTTGACCGACCTGCCGCAGACGGGTTTCAGAGGCGCTTTCCCCGAGGCGGATCGCGTTGTGCATTCGTTCGTCGGCCTGAGCGCGTTGTTCCTGCTTCTCCTCCTGTCGGCACCGATCATGGCGGCCGGGCGCGAAAAAAGGCGGAGACAGCGGTCTTAGAACAATGCCGCGAAGCCTTTGCGGACGCGACGGATGCAGTCGTCGCGTCCGTTGTATTTGGCTTGCGCTTTGCGCGGCAAAGGTATACAATAGAAACGGCATTCGCGGCAAACGCGAACCCGGGACGGAGGAATGCACAGCTTGAAGCAATACGATCGCACCGAGGCGCACGCCTATAAGAAGATCGCGGAGGATCTCGCGTCCGGAAGCCTCGCTTCCCCGCTGCTTCTGTTCGGAAAGGATCAATTCCTCGTGCGTTGGGCCGCGGACGCCGTGGCGGACAAGTACGTGGTTCCTTCGGTG
>JAISML010000205.1 GCA_031276775.1 Eubacteriales Family XIII. Incertae Sedis bacterium
TACCTGACGCGCAGCGGTTGCAAATACAAAAAAACCGTTGCGGAGCTTCAGTTCGGCCAACCGTTCAAGACCATCGAGGAAATCCACGCGTTTTTGGACAGTTTTCCCGGGTCAAACGCCCCCGCCCCGGAGATCCCGGACCCGTCGGACACGGCTTTCCCCACACCGGAAGACGTGCCGGCGATCGGAGACGGTTTCGATCCGGAGAAATACGCGCTCAGCGCGGAGGAACGCATCATCAAGACGAATCGGTACGATTATCCGTACTATTTACCCAGAAGCCTCAACGTCGCCATCTTCATCGTTGTGAAATAAACCCGTTCAAAATGACAGCCGCGCCATCGCAAAACCCTCCCTTGCACCGGGGAAACGCCGATGCGCGCTTTGCCCGCCCCGGCGCTTTGCCCGCCCCGGCGCTTTGCCACCCCAGCGCCTTGCCACCCCGGCGCCTTGCCACCCCGGCGCTTTGACGACGAAACGCCGGAGCAACCGTTTTGGCTTGCTCCGGCGTCACACTCCCCCTGCAACTGCCGCTTTCTTCCCCTCGGCTTGCGCCAAACAGATGCGCTCGCCGTCTTTTATGTTATCTTTATACCCAAATTTCAAAATCCCAAACATCTTTTTTGATCATTTCCCGGGAAATTTCCGGATTTGGCGGGGCGGGAAAAGACATTCAGGCAGCGCCTCCCGTATTTCCGTTGCTGCCCAAGGGTTGCAACGTATGGTAAATCGGACAAGCGCATCCGAATATGATATGATGTAACGGAGAGGACGCGAACGGAGAATCAGAACATGCACAGACCCGAAGATCACATGAAACCTTTCAACAATTGCCTCATGCGGGAGCCGCCGTTCTGCACGGCAAACTGTCCCTTTCACCTCGACGTGTCGGATTTCGTCGAAAAAGCGGGGAAAGGACTGCACAACACCGCATTCAGGACATACCGCAACGCGGTGGGGTTTCCGCGCACCGTTTCCCGCATATGCCCCGCTCCGTGCAAAAGCGTCTGTCCGTTGCGCGGCCGCCCCATCGCATTGCGCGACATGGAACAGGCGGTCGTCGCGTTTGCCGACGACACGCGCCCCAACAATTACAATATACCGCACAGAAACAGACGCGTCGCCATCATCGGCGCGGGCGTCAGCGGTATGGGTTGCGCACTCCGCATGGCGGCAAAGAAATACCACGTTGAAATATTTGAAAGCACGGATCGGATCGGCGGTCGCATCGCGCGCACGATCGACGCCGAGGTCTTTTTGAAAGACGTCGAGGAACAATTTCAGTATGAAGAATATACCATACACTTCAACCGGACGATACGCACCCGATCGGAGTTAAACGCGCTGGGTTTTGACGCCGTATACGCGGCGACGGGCAAGGGCGGGCATGATTTCGGGCTGATGGACGCCGTCGGGGAGAACGGGGATCTCCACTGCCTGACCGACGAAAAAATGGCGGGACGCGCGCACGGCGGGGAAGAAAATGTGCTCTCCGACAGAGCGGGACTGGGCGTGGGCCGCTCCGAACACAGGATCGGATGGTTTGCCGGAGGCGGACTCATCGGGGATGAAAGCGTATACGCCTTGGCCGACGGACTGCTCATGGGCAATGTCCTGGATGCTTTCCTCAAAACGGGGAATCTCCTGTGGCCGAAAAACCGGTTTGAAACGAAGATGTATCTCAATCCCCGCAAACTGGAAGATCCCGTATCCGAAAGCGATCCCCCAACGGGTTCCGGAGAGGAAAACCGCTCATCGTGCGACTGCGCGGGCAATGCCGCGTCGCATGACGGCACGGCAATATCCACCGCAGCGGAACTGAAAGCGGAAGCGGATCGGTGCCTTCGCTGCCGCTGCGATTCCTGCCGCATGTTCTGTGATCTGACGGACTTTTTCAACAAATGGCCGCCGCGCATACGCGATGAGGTTTTTGCCACGACCTTGCCCGGATCCGCCGAGGTGAAAGCGACGCCGGCGAAACGGCTGATGAGCACTTGCAACCAATGCGGCGTCTGCAGGGAAGTCTGTCCGGAGGACATCGACATGGGACGACTGATCCTTGCGGGTAGGCGGAGCATGCACAGACAGGAGAAAGTCCCTTGGTTTTTCCACGATTTCTGGGTGAGGGACATGGAATTTTCGGACGGGGAAAACGCCCGTCTCTGCAAATCGCCGATCGCGGCGGAGTCTGCCACGAGCCGTCCCCGGCCGGAGAGGCGCGGGAACGCGTTTGCCTTTTTCCCGGGCTGCCAGATCGGCGCAAGCGATCCCGATTTGGTCTTGCGCACTTATGCGGCGCTGCGTGCGACCGGGCAGGACGTCGGTATCCTCCTGCGGTGTTGCGGAGCGCCCGCGGAATGGTCCGGTGACGACGGCAAACATCGCGCCTGCCTTCAATCCATTACGGAAGATTGGAGACGGATGGGCAAGCCGACCTTGCTCGCCGCCTGTCCCACCTGCATCAAAAAATTTCGTGAATACCTGCCCGCTCTTCCCATCCTCTCCGTCTATGAAGCGCTGGATGACCGGCTGCCGTCCCTCGCGCCTGCGAATCCAAAACCTGCGGCGGACGCATGGGCGATCTTTGACCCCTGTTCCGCGCGGCACAGGGAACCTCTGAAAGCCGCCGTGCGATCCCTGGCGCGCAAAGCCGGCATTGCACTGAAACCCTTGCCCATCCAGGACGACATCGCCCGTTGCTGCGGTTTCGGCGGACAGCCTGCGGCTGCAAACCCGGAATATGCGCGTTTCGTCGCCGAAAAACGCATCGCGGAAAGCGCCCTGCCTTACATCACCTACTGTGTCAATTGCCGGGATGTTTTTACGGACGCGGGCAAAGCGTCGAAGCACATTCTCGAAATCCTGTTTCCGCCCGAAACACAACCGGCAAACGACCGGCCTGCGGACGAACGGCTTTCGGGGGATCGGCCGGCACACGGACAACCGACGGTGACGGAACGCAGAAACAATCGGATTTACCTGAAACGGAACCTGCTCAAGACATACTGGGGAGAAGACATGCAACCACAACAGCCAACCTACGGTTTCGAACTCGTCATCGACGACGCGTTGAAAGCAAAGATAAACAGGCAAAGGATCTTGGAGAGCGAAGTATATGAGGTCGTGGATTTTCTGACACGCACCGGCAGGAGGGTCAGAAACGAGACGACAGGCTCCCTCAGCGGTTACAAACAGGTGGGTCACATGACCTATTGGGTGGAGTACCGAAAAACGGATCGCCCCGATCTCTTCCTGCTGACCAATGTCTACGCCCACAGAATGTCCATTGAGCGAGAGAACATGTGGAACGGCGTCCGGCCGGAGGAATATCTGCGCGGCGGGAAAGCCTACGGCAGAGGTGATCCGGATGACTGATCGGAAGGCGGACGGCGCGGAAACCCGCAGCAGACGGATCTGCGAATTGTGCGACGTCGAAATGACGCCGCTTGAAGCGCAGTTCAATTATCTGAACAGGACGTTCAAACACGTCGTGCTGCGCTGTCCGAGATGCGGGCAGGTATATATACCGGAAGAATTGGCCGAGGGCCGCATGAGGGAAGTGGAAAAAACCCTCGAAGAAAAATGAGGATCACTGCGGATACTTCGGCGCTTCCGCATTGGGGATCCGCTTCCCCAACACGATCAATCTGCCATTCTCGCCCGCGCCCTCGCAGGTGGACAGCAGGAGTATCTCATCTCCGTAAGACACGGAAACGCCGGCGTCGAAACATTGACGCTCCCGGGCTCCGGCGACAAAACGGTTGAAATCCTCCTCATCTTTGAAATTGCTGTAATCATAGTATCTGTATTCCGAAGCCTCGCCCGTGTTCACCGTCGTCAGGGCGACGCAAAAGATCAAATAACTGCGTCTTTCGACCGGTGTGTCGAAGCGTATGTACCGGTGCTTTCCGTAAAAATCGGGGTCGATCAGATCCGAAAGCTTGCCGAACATGGAACCGTTCTTCATTTTATGTCCGTAGACGACGGTCACGTCGCCCGGTTCCGCGACATCGCAGACGGCGGACACGAACGGCGTTCCCGCCCTGCTGTATTCCTTTTCAAAATTCCTGTGGAGATAATATTCGGGATCGTTCCGCGTCTGCATGACGGGATAGTCGATGTTCATGCCGTACACGCGCAACCATCCGACAAAATCCCCGTTCATCGCGGCAAGCGATTCGTACTTCCCGATCACGTCCGTAAAATCATCGGCGGATCCGTCGGCATGTCCCGCGGAGATGTCCCGCAACACGCCAAAATCCGCCTCGGCCCGCCTGTCTTCCCAAAAATAGCCCACAAGCACACAGGCCGACACCGCAAACACAATGCCGCACGCAACGATGCAAAGCGTCAGAAAATGTTTTTTCACACTGTTTGACATATCACCCCGTCCACCCTGTGCGGACAACGCCCGATCACCTTCCCCGGATCCGACGGCTGTTTCCCGCATGCCCGGGCAATACCATTCAAACACGATTTCCCGAAAATGTCAATTTGTGCGCGGGATTGGCTTCGTTGACACCCCAAAAGCCCCATGCTATAATGTGGATAGAATAAATGCGAAGACACCTTGCGGAATCGGCGCCCGTCCAAGAAGCAAAGACGGGGCGGAAAGCGCGCCGGTGCGCGAAGAGCCGCGGGATTCCGCGTGCAGGACGCAACATTCGATTTACGACGACACAAAGACGACAGAGAGGCAACTTGGTGAAGGCAGAAACGGACAAAAAGATACGATTGATGGGTGGCATACTTGTAAAATCAGCGTTCTATTGTATCATACTGTTGATTTTGGTGTATATGTATCATTACAGCCATACCGGAGACGCGACGTTTATTTACAACGAATTTTAGTCGTCGCCATTCCGTAAGCCGCCCATAACGGACGGCTTTGTGTTTCCCATGCAACGACAATGAAATTTTGTTCCAAGACCCGCTCTTGTTTGCACGATGAAAGAGGGACAAAAGATGATCTACATGGCTCCTTACGAGAACCCTGTATATTTCGCCATCTTCGGTATTGCGGTGATACCCGCCGCGTTGCTGTTGCTGGCCGGGAAACGCAGTCTGTGGTATCAATGTTTGATCTCGCTGTATTTTCTGTTCATGAGCTTCGGCGGCGCCAATTACAAACAAGGACTGGCTCTGCTCGCCTACCTGATCCTGCAGATGCTGCTTTCCAAAGGCTATTTTCTGTACAGGCGCCGCAAAAACAGCACATTTGTCTTCGCGTGCGCGGTTTTGCTGTCGCTGACGCCTTTGTCCCTGGCCAAACTGTCCGGCGTCGCTTTCAATCATCTGTCCGTCGTGGGTTTTCTCGGCATTTCCTATTTGACGTTCAAGTCCGTTCAGGTGCTTATCGAGACGCGGGACGGGCTGATCGGGACTTGCAACCTGTGGCATTACGCGCAGTTCCTCCTGTTCTTCCCGACCATTTCGGCAGGGCCCATCGACCGTTACAGGCGGTTTGAGCAGGAACTCCTGAAACGGCCGAGTCCCGAACAGTACGCGGAGCTTTTGGGCAAAGGCATCCACAACATCTTTCTCGGCTTTTTCTACAATTACATATTGGGACACATGCTGGGCAATGACCTGCTGCCGCTCATCCGGACCTATACGCTTACGGAAGGCAACACATTTTTGGGCAGTATGCTGTACATGTATGTCTACAGCTTGTTCCTGTTCTTCGATTTTGCGGGGTACAGCAAGTTCGCGATTGGAGCCGGCTGTCTTTTGGGCTACCGACCGCCGCCCAATTTCGACAAACCGTTTCTGAGCAGAAACATGAAAGAGTTTTGGAACCGTTGGCATATGAGTCTTTCTTTCTGGTTTCGGGACTATGTGTATATGCGGATTTTGATGCTTTTGCTGAAGAACAAAGCGCGCATCGGGCGCGCGGCGGCTTCGAACATCGCGTATTTTGCGCTCTTCCTTCTCATGGGAGTCTGGCACGGTCTGACGTGGTACTACGTCGCCTACGGGCTTTACCACGCCGCCGCCATGTGCGCAAACGACGCGTGGTTGCGATTTAAGAAGAATCACCGGGAACGCATACCGCAAAACC
>JAISML010000209.1 GCA_031276775.1 Eubacteriales Family XIII. Incertae Sedis bacterium
TTCCGTCACGCCGATCGCGAGCATCGCGGTTTCGGGCGGATTGATGATGACGGTCGAATATCGGATGCCTTGCACGCCGATGCTGCTGATCGTAAAAGTGGAACCTTTCATCTCGTTCAACGGCAGGAGACCTTTTTTCAGCTGGTCGGTTTTTTCCTTCAATTCGTCTGAAATTGCGAATACGTCTTTCTCCTGGGCTTCTCTGATGACGGTCATCATGATCCCTTTGTCCAAACCAACGCCGACGCCGACATTGCATGAAGCGTACGTCACAAGATTTCCGTCGATTACGGCGGAGTTCAGAAGCGGATAATCCCGCAGGATCGTCGCCATGATGCGGGCGACGGCGGAAGTGACGGTCACATTCGGGTTGTGCGCTTTCAGGGTGTTCTTTGCTGACAGGAGCGCATCGGTTTCCAATTCAAAATAGGGAGATGCCTGCGGGATCGTCTCCAGGCTCTCCGACATCTTATCCCCTATGAACTTGCGCACCGAGTGCAACTTTTCGCAGGTGTGAACGCGTTTTCCGTATTCTTCGTATTGAATATTTGACAAGATCAAACCTCCTCCCAAAGCGCACGGCGGCGGTCGCAGTTTGGGAACCTGCGGACGGCCGCCAAAGGTCGGCGGACGGCCATGGCGCGGTTTGCCGACCCGTGTGCATAAAGAAACGCAAGATTCAGTGTTTCTTTCAAAAGCGTAACAAAAGAGGGGATCGATTGGCAACCGGCTGCCGGTTGTGTTTGAATGCGGGGGCGCCTGTACTTTGGTGTGTGTGGGATGGGGAAGAACCGGACTTTTGACCGGGGCTGAATGGCCGCTGTGCGGTTACCGTTCAAAGGATGTGATGTGCATCTGGGTTTGCCAAATGCGGCCGAGTGGCCGAGTATGGGTTCCGCAAGACCGGTGGAGCGTGTCAGCGATTTTGGTCCGGATGTTTCCCTGCAAAACCACAAACGACGCATCCTTGCTGTTGCGCGGGACGCGGGCCCTCAATCGGCGTTGTTCCTGCGGTAATCGCTCGCCGTCATGCCGTGGTATTGCTTAAACGCATACGAGAAATGCTGAACCGAGGAATAATTCAGGCGCTCGGCGATCTCCGAAACGGACAGATTTTTGTCCTTGAGATACAGCTTTGCCGCCGCCATTTTCGCTTCGGTTTTCTTCCTGAGAAATGTTTTTCCGTAATATTCTTTCAAAAACCGCTCTGTCTGCCGCATGCTCAGACCGAGCCGTTTTGAGAGCGATTCCAAGGACAGCGTTCCGTATTCGTACAGAAATCCCTCCTCGGTCACGATGTATTTGCTGTCCATGAGATTGGGCGGGGAAAAGAACGCCTCCGATTTGTGGCCGTATTGGTAATTGCGCACGATTTTTATCAGGCATTGTTGCAGAAGCGCCTCGACCTGAATCATACAACCGAGGCGGCGCTGTTCCAATTCGGAGAAGATTTGCCTGACGGTGGTGTGAATGTCTTGGGTGTCCTGCCCGAACCAAAAGCGGGTATTCTCAAAAAATTGCGTGACAGGCTGACGTTTTCTGCCCGCAGATCCCAAGTCTTTCCGCAGCTTGAAATAAATGCAATACTCCTCCATGGGGTCGTCTTCATCGGGAAATTGGGCGTGTTCCACGTTTGGTCCGGTCATGTAAAGCGTGTTGGGGACAATCCTGTAATCCGATCCGTCGATATGCGCGGAGCCGCAGCCCCGCGATATGTAATGCATTTCATAGCTGTTGATCCCGTGACTGTGCTTTGGGACGGCTCTGAGGAAACGCTCGAAAACGATATTCAGTACGGAGCATACCGTTTCCTCTATTTTTACTTCGATATCCATGTTGGTATAGACAGTTTTCATGGCGTCCTCCGGGTGCGTCTTTGCGCTGTTGTGGTAGCTTCCGGAACGATATGCGCGCGTATTTGCCGGAGGGCGCGGCAAAAGGCGCGTGCGTAAGGTTTTGGGATGTCCCTGTACCATAGATAATAGCATTGAAACGGTCGGAAATCAAAATGTTCGACAACGCGACATAAATGAAGCGCTTTTGTCGCAGGAACAGTAACAGAGCCTCGCCGCTTTACGGTAAAATGTAACTGCAAAGGCAAGATCACGGAGCGGGGCGGAGGCGGTACGCATATGGAGCAATACCTGTTGGGGATCGACGTCGGCACAAGCGCGTGCAAGGTGGCGCTTTTTACGCCCGAGGGCAGGGTCGCCGGATCCGCACGCGAAGGATATGAGGTTTTTCGGCCGGAGCCGGGCTGGGCGGAACAGGATCCGCGCGATTGGTGGTCGGCGGTCCGGCGCGCGATCGGACGCACATTGGAATGTTGCGGCGCGCATGCCGGGCAAATCGCCGGAATCGGTATAGGCGGACAGAGCTGGGCTGCGGCGGCGGTCGGCAAAAACGGCGAGATACTTGCCAATACGCCGATCTGGCTGGACACAAGGGCAGAGTCGATCTGCAAAGAATTCAGGGAACGGATCGGAGAGGACAGAATTTTCGAAATTGCGGGCAATGTACTGCAACCTTCGTATGTGACGGGCAAAATCATTTGGTATCAAAGGCATTTGCCGCAGGTGTACCGGAAAACGTATAAAATTTTGCAATCGAACGGTTACATAGCCTACAAGCTGACGGGAAACATGACGCAGGATGTCTCCCAGGGGTACGGTTTTCACTGCTTCGATATGCGTTCGGCGGCTTGGGACGCGGAGATGTGCAGGGCATTCGGAATACCCGCGGGCATCCTGCCCGATCTTTATCCCTGTCACGCGGTGATCGGAAAGGTTCACGCCAAAGCCGCTGCGGAAACGGGTCTCGCCGCCGGCACCCCCGTGGTCGCCGGCGGTCTGGACGCGGCCTGCGGAACGCTCGGCGCGGGGGTGATTCACGCGGGGGAAACGCAGGAACAGGGAGGTCAGGCGGGCGGGATGAGCATCTGCCTCGACCGATACAAGGCGGATGCGCGGCTGATCCTCGGTTTTCACGCCGTCCCGAATCTGTGGCTTCTGCAGGGCGGCACCACGGGCGGAGGCGGCGTGATGCGCTGGTTGGCGCGGGAGATTGCCGCGCATGGACGTGAGGAAAGCGCGCGCGGGGACTGCGGGGACAACGGGATCTTGGCGCTGTTCAACGATCTGGCGCGCGCGGTCGCTCCCGGCAGCGACGGAGTCGTGTTCCTGCCGTATATGGCGGGCGAACGTTCTCCGATCTGGAATCCGAAAGCCAAGGGCGTCTATTACGGTCTCGACTTCGGCAAGACGAAAGGTCATCTGGTGCGCGCGGCCATGGAAGGCGTCGCGATGTCGCTCAGGCACAATCTGGATGTCGCGGAAAAGGCCGGGGCGGAAGTCGGTTCGCTCAGTGCGGTGGGTGGATCGGCGAACTCGCTTCTGTGGACGCAGATCAAGTCGGATGTCACAGGCAAGCCGATCGCGGCGCCCGAGTCCGATACGGCTGCGGCGCTCGGCGCGGCGATTTTGGCGGGCGTGGGCGTGGGACTGTACACGGACTTCGGGGACGCGGTGAAGCGAACCGTCAAGTACAAACGGCGCCATACGCCGAACGAAGCGAACCGAACCGTGTACGAAAGGAATTACAAAATCTATCTGGCCTTGTATGAGCGGCTTGCGTCTCTTATGGAGGAAGGTGGGTTCGATGAAAGCGGCGGCGCTCTGCGCGAATGAAAAAGGGCGAATCCGATGAAAACTGCGGCGCTCTGCGCGAATGAAGATGGAGGTTTCAATGAAAGCGGCGGTGCTTTGCGCGAATGAAGATGTGCGGTACATGGAATACGAGGAACCGTCCGCGGGACCGGGTGAAATAAAGATAAAGGTACGTTTTTCCGGCATATGCGGATCCGATATCCCGCGGGCGTTGCATGGCGGCGCGCGTTTCTATCCGATCGTGCTGGGGCACGAATTTTCGGGAGATGTGGTTGAAGTCGGCGGCGGCGTCACAAATGTCAGGATCGGCGACCGGGTTGCCGGCGCGCCGCTTCTTCCCTGTATGCGATGCGATGATTGCCTGAGAGGCGATTTTTCCCTCTGTGCGCATTACGGCTTCATAGGTTCCAGGGGACAGGGCAGCAATGCAGAATATGTGGTGTTGCCGGAACGGAACGCCGTCGTGTTCGGGGAAAGCGTATCCTATGAGCAGGGCGCTCTGTTTGAGCCGTCCGCAGTCGCGCTGCACGGACTGTTCCAAAACCGCTTCGCCGGCGGAGAATGCGCCGCGATTCTCGGCGGCGGAACCATCGGACTCTTTGTCATGCAGTGGGCGAAGATCTTCGGTTCCAAAAAAACGGTTGTGTTCGATATCAGCGAGGAGCGGCTTGCCCTGGCCGAACGCCTCGGCGCCGATGCGACGATCAACGCCGCAGAGGAGGGTTTCGCGGAAAAGGCGGGAGCGCTCACCGGCGGCAGGGGTTTCGCCTATGTCTTCGAGACGGCAGGGCAGGTTTCCACGATGCGGATGGCTTTCGCGCTTGCGGCGGGCAAGGCGCATCTGTGCTTCGTGGGCACACCGCATGAGACGCTCTCTTTCGACCCGGCCGTGTGGGAACTCATGAACCGCAAGGAGTTCCGCCTGACAGGTTCATGGATGTCTTACAGCGCGCCGTTTCCCGGGAGGGAATGGGATCTGACCGCACATTTCTTCGCTGCGGGACGGCTGAAATCCGACCCCGGCATCCTATATCGGAAAATGCCTATGGAACAGGCGCGGGAGGCGTTTCTGATGTTTAAAACGCCCGGCGCGGTAAAAGGGAAAATTTTGCTGGAAAACAAAATATAGGCGCTGCACGGATTTGGGAAGCGCTGCATGGATTCGGGAAGCGTTGCACGGATTCGGGAAGCGTTGCATGGATTTGGGAAGCGCTGAATGGACGCGGGCAAAATGCGAACCGGCGCTTTCCGGACACAGATCCGCGGTTTCCAAAGGGGAGGAGGAGGCAATGCATTATTTGAAGGCATTGGTCGCGCTCAACAAGGGCGAAGCAAAGAAAGGCATCTATTCGGTTTGCAGTGCGAACGAATATGTCATTTTGGCCGCTATGGAGAGCGCGCTCGCCAAACATGAACATTTGCTGGTGGAGGCGACCGCAAATCAGGTGAATCAGTTCGGCGGATATACCGGCATGGCGCCGAATGACTTCTTTTCGTTTGTGCAAGGTTTGGCGGCGCGGACGGGTTTCCCGGCGGACAGACTCATTTTGGGAGGGGATCATCTGGGACCGCTGACCTGGGCGAAAGAGCCGGAGGCGGGCGCGATGAAGAAAGCGGAGGAACTGACGCGTCTGTTCGCGGCGGCGGGCTTCGGCAAAATCCACATAGATACGTCCATGCATTTGGCGGACGACGACGCATCCGCCGCGTTGCCGAACGAAACCGTGGCGAAGCGCGGAGCGCGCCTCGCGAAAGCGGCGGAAAGTGGTTTCGATGAATACGCGAAGGCGAGTCCGGACGCGCAGAGACCCGTATACATCGTGGGCAGCGAGGTGCCGATCCCGGGCGGGGCGCGGGAAACCGAAAGCGGCGTTTCGGTGACAAAGCCGGAGGATTTCGCGGCGACGGTCGCGGCGTT
>JAISML010000155.1 GCA_031276775.1 Eubacteriales Family XIII. Incertae Sedis bacterium
CGCGCAACCAAGGCCGGGCGGCGCGCCCGGTTTCGCGCCCGGAGGATCGGGCAATCCGAACTTCGCTCGGCCGCCCGGTCCGCATCCGATCTCTGCGGGTCGCACGGAGGCGGGTTATGCGCCGCGCGTCGCTCCGCAACCGGGTACGGGCAAGCCGTCTTACCGCTTCGGCAACGGTGACGGGTTGCTGGCGATTCTCCTGATCTTCGCAGGCTTCCTGTTTTGCGAATGGATCGGGAAAGAACTGTTTTCCCTTGCCATCGGATGTTTCCTGTTTGCCGTGATTGCCATCGCCGTCACCTTGATCTATTTCAGACAAACCGGAATTCGCCAAAACGCAACCAGCCGTATCGCATTGGCTGTTGTCATGCTCGGAGCTTTGCCTTTCCTGCTCTATGACACCCTGCCGATCACGGCGCTGCTTTTCCTCTTTGAATGCGCAGCCTATCCGGTATGGGTGATGTATTCCTGCGGAACTTCCGTGTCCAAGCGGTTGAACGGCTTCATTCTCTGTGATCTCATCAACCAATTTTTTGTGACGCCGTTTCACAACTTCTTCGCGATCTTCGCAAGTCTGCGTTGGAGTTTTCGTGAAGGGAAAGGCAATCGAACGTTCATCGCTGTCTTGATCGGAATTCTGATTTCCGTGCCGCTTCTTTTCATCGTCATCGCCTTGCTCGTATCCGCCGAAAGCGCATTCTCCCAATTCATGGAGAGGGCGGTGAACATGCTTCATTTGGATCGGATCGGCCTTTACGGCATTGAGTTGATCCTCGGCATCCCCGTCGCTTGCTATCTTTTCGGTTCCGTCCACGGCAATGCCGCCAAACGAACCGCCGGGTGTCTCACCGAAGCCGGAGCGAGGGAAAACCTGCTCCGCGTCCGAAAGATCCCGCGTCCGGCCATATACGGCTCATTGACGGCTTTCATCGTCGTCTATGTCTGTTTCTTCATCTCCATGGGCGCATATCTGTTTTCGGCATTCTCCGGCGATCTGCCGTCCATGTTTTCCTACGCGGGTTACGCGCGGAGGGGGTTTTTCGAACTGTGCGTCGTCGCAGGCATCAACTTGGTGATTTTGGTTTTTGTGCACGCGTTCGCAAAACGGAGCTCACATGAACGGCCAAGGCCGCTGCGCATCCTGACCGCCTGCATGGCAGCGCTTACGATACTGCTCGTCGTGACTGCCGGGAGCAAGATGCTCCTCTACATCAGCGCGTTCGGATTGACGCGTCTGCGCGTCTACACGCTGTGGTTCATGACGCTGTTGCTCGTCGTCTTCATCGTGCTGTTCCTGCGGCATCTGAAAATTTTCAATGCGGGGAAAAGCATCGTCATGTCCGTTGTCGTACTTGTGCTTGCGCTCTTTCTCTCCAATTCGGATGCGCTGATTGCAAACTACAACATCGCGCAATATGAGAACGGACAATTGGAAGAACTGGACTTGGAGATGTTGACGTACATGTCCGACGCGGTATTGCCCGCTCTGTACGAACTCCGTCGCAACTCCGAAGACGAGACATTGCGCGGCATGGCCGACAAAGCGATAGAGGACCACATATTCTACTTCGACCACAACGGTTACCGGTCAATGAACTTTGCGAATCAAAGTCTGCAGTCCTTTGGCGCGCGCGCGTTGACGAAAGATATCCAAAAACGGATCATCGGCGAAGAATGAACTCCAAGCGGACGGGGTTGTGATCCGAACCCTCGTAATCGGCGTCAATGTTGCGGGAAACGGCTTCGACATTGTCCGAGACCATGAAGCCGTCGACGGTCACTTGATAGTTGACGCCCGGCGTGTAAGGAATGCTGCTGTCCCGATCCGTCGCAACCTTGTCCGCGTTGTCAGCGATCAACAAGGTAAATCCCTCCGGGAGCAAAGACATATCGAAAGGCTGTACCCATGGCGGTCTTTTCATCTGTCCCATAAACCCGTCGACGGAATCGCCCAGCGCGTGATTGAAATCGCCGCCCGCAATCACCCAATTGCCGGCGTCGTACTCCGCTTCGAGCAGATCGCGCAACATCTCCATCTGCGCTCTGCGTATCGCGCCGCCCTTGTCGTAGGCGGAAGTGTGAACATTGACCACAACCAACTCGCCGACGGCAGTCCGCATTCCTCCGCCGCCGTCCCGCGCGTCCGAAACGACGGTCAACCGATTTACGGCAAAACAGCGATCCAGATCGAAGAACTTCGTCGGAAAAGCGTCGCTGACGGGAAAACTGCGGCGGACGGCGCTGTCTATCCTGTATTTTCCGATCGTGAGAAGGCCCGAATCCCGGATATAGCCGATGGGTTTCGTGGGCGGATAGAACAGATAGGCAGTGTGAAAATTGGTGGCGTAAGTCCAAGACAAAAAGTTTGTTTTGTCCTCCGGGGCGAGTGCGTTTTCCGAAAACGCGTCCACGATCATGCGCCTCTGATCCACATTGAAGCTGCGGTCGGCTTTCGCATCCACTTCCTGAAACAGCGCGATGTCGGGATCTTCCCCGATCACCTGTCGAATGATCGCCTGCGTGTTTCGCTCTGCGGCCGCCTTGCTCGCCGCCCGGCTTTCCGTGCCGACGGTTTCCGTACCGTCTTTCATCCGGCCTTTGTCCATAAAAAAAGAAAAACCGTGATCGTAAGCGCCGAAGCCGATATTGAACGTAAGCGCCGTATACTTGGTGTTTGTCATCAATGAATGCCGCTCCCGGGCGGTCGGCTCCGCAGACGCTGACGCGGGGACGGAGAAATGATTGACGCCCAACTCAAGTTTGTCCCCGATGCGTTCGTAATTCAATTGCAGATAAATGATATAACCGCCCACCGCAAGCGCGGCCACAACGATGATCGCAAGCAGTATCTTCAGCATGGATTTGACCGTACCCACGATCAGATCCCCGATCCCTCAATACTTCGATTCATCATCCCGACCGAATCGATCCACATCCCAACCGCCATACCCCCGGCTCCAATATTCCCCCGTCCGGGTCTCGCCGGCTCTCCGCGCGTCGGTGTCACGGGAATGAAGCGATTGCACAGCCCGCACGTCGCCCGGCTGCTCTTTCGGGTCAAAGACGTCCGTTTGCGCACCGCCGGATTTTTCGATGACAAACCGATCCATCATCCTGATCAGCATTTCAGCCTGGGTCGTCATCTGATCGCTGGCGGCGGCGCTCTCCTCCGCCGTGGCG
>JAISML010000217.1 GCA_031276775.1 Eubacteriales Family XIII. Incertae Sedis bacterium
CGTCTTTCGTTTCTGCGGGAAGATGCCTGAGATCCTTCAAAGCTTCCCTGCGCGTCGCATACTCGCTTCTCAGACGCGAATACCTGTCGAGCGTCTGCGCGTCGGGATTCAACAACACCACCCCCTCATTGCCGTCCACGATGACCGTCTCTCCCTCTCCCGCTTGCGCGACGATGTTTTTCAGCCCCATGACTGCGGGAATCTCATGCGTTTTGGCGATGATGGCGCTGTGGGAGGTGCGGCCGCCCTGTTCCGTACAGAATGCCAAGATGCGCTCTTTGTCGAATTGCATGGTGTCGGACGGCGTCAGATCGTGCGCGATCACGACGCACGCTTCCCGGACGTCGCCGATCGCATGCACGGGGACGCCGAGGATGTTCTTTGCGATGCGCAGACAGATATCGGAGACGTCCGCTGCGCGTTCGCGCATGTACGCGTCATCCATTCCGGCAAAGACGGCTTCGTATTTTTGACACACCTTGCGCACCGCTGTTTCGGCAAACATGTGCATTTGCACGATTTCGTCCGCTATTTCGTCCGTAAACGCCTCATCTTCCAAGATCGCCAGGTGCGCTTGCATGATTTCCGCATCCGCCGCGTCCCCGGCTTTCGCCGCCGCGTCCGCGATCTCTCCCAACTGATGCGCGGAGATTCGCAACGCATCCTGCAATATGCGCAACTGATTCTGCGTTTCCGCTTCATCCAAAGTACCTTCCCTGTAGACGAGCGTCGCATTGTGCCGAACGTGCGCTTTCCCGATCGCGATCCCGGGAGCGGCCGGTATACCGTTGAACGTCAGCATCTCTTACCTCCTTTTCATCTTTGCGGGCGAAACCCGGCCGCGCGCGGACAATCCGCGCGGCATACGCGGTTTGCGTCCTTGTTGCCGAATCAAAAGCGGCCCGTTTCCCGCGCGGGACGCGCGCAGGATCTTATTCGGCGCTTTCGACGCCGCTCACCAAGTCCGCCAAGGCCGCCACCGCCTTTTCCTCATCCTCGCCTTCGGCGGAGATCGAGATTTCCGAGCCCCGGTTCGCCGCGAGGGTCAGGATTCCCAGCACGCTCTTGGCGTCGGCGCTCCGATCTCCTTTGCTGACCGTGATCTTGGACGTGAATTGCTTTGCGCATTTTGCGAATTGCGCCGCGGGCCGGGCATGCAAACCCTCCGCGTTTGTGATCGTGGCCGTTCTGCCGTACATAAAAACACCTCCTGTTCCTTTCACAACTGCGCATCGTCGGCCGCGTCCGCCCGGAACCGCGCAAACGCCGCGTTGCAGTATTGCAGACTGTCCCCCGCCGAACACAGCGTGCCCTCTATCATGTCCTTCGTATCCGCATCCCTGTTCGCGACGAGTTCCAACAGGATCGGCAGATTGATCCCCGCGATCAAATGGTAATTCCGTCTGCCGATGTATCGCATGAATTCATTGTTCACGCTGCCGCCGAACATATCCGTCAGCACGATCAGCTCATCGCTTTCTTTGACGCTTTGCACGCAATCCCGGACGGATGCGGCAATGTCGAAGTCTTCGTCCACAAAGGCATTCATCGTCTCTATGCCGTCGATCGTCCCAAGGATCATGCGGAGGGACGACAGGATGCCATCCGCAAAATGTCCGTGCGCCGCAATGACGAACTTCTTCACAATGTCCTCCGTTCCCCCGCCGGACGCCGCCGTTCAAACCTCAGCCAGCCGGAATCGCTCATGAAAAGCGGTTCGTCCCCGGGCAGCGTCTGCAAAAATACCGCCGTGTTCTTTTGCAGCAGACGGCGCAAAAGCGCCCTGTCCCCCTCGTTCAAAAATACGGTTTCCCCGACGGCGGAGGAACCCGGACGCTTGGACAGGTTTCCAAGCTGCACCTCGTCAACAGGGACGCCCGCGTTTGCGATCTCCGCGACATGCATCACATCTTTGAAGAGCGCCATCGTGTTTGCAGACGGCGTTTCGCCTCTGCCCCAGGCCTCGATCGCTTCCGCGGAGGAGAGGACGGATACCTCGATTCCGACCGGCGCCGCCATCAGATAGATCTGTTTCATGAGGGCGTCCTGCGACAAGGGGGTATCGACGATCACGATCTTTGCGATATCCCATGCGCGAAGCCATTTTGCGGTGATCTGACCGTGGATCAGGCGGTCGTCCACCCGGAATTTCAATACTGCCATCTCTTTTCCCCGCTTCACTCCTTTGTTTTAGAGTTTAAAGCAATATTTGTGCCAATTTTTCAAGTGAACGCGAAAGCTGCGGTTTCGCAACGCTTTCCGGGATGAAGACGGGGAGAATCCCCGTGAACGGCAGTGTATGTGTGTTATACTGTGTAGATCAGATCGTACAAAAAGCCGATCTCCGCGTCCGGGATTTCGACGCCGAACGCCGCTTCGATCCCCTCCATTGCCCGCCGAATTTGCGCGCAATGCTCCCGGGCTTCCGCCGGCATACCGCAGGTTGCGGAAGACTCCAACGGCAATTTTTGAAGGATGCGCTCCAGCGTACAGGCCAAGTGAAGAAGGAATCGGATGCGCAGGCTTTGCAATCTCTGAGGGGAAAGATCCGTCGGAATGAGCCGAAAGGATTTTTCACCCTCCCGCATCACTTTTTCATTGTCGATGAACATCGTCGCGCTCCGCAACAATTCCAAGGTTCTGAGTCTGACCCTGTCTTCGTCCGGGCGGCAATCGCGCAAAGCCGCCTCAACGAGGGCCTTCAGTCTTGCGACGCCGTCCTCCAACACAAGCTCTTCCAATGAAATAAACGGAACGCCGTCGATATCCGGATCCACGGTGCCCACAACGGCCAGAAGCCGATCCTCCGCAATGTGCCGCGGATCGATTTTCTTCGCCCTGTCCATATTGGCGGGAATCACGAGGATGTTCGCATCGTTGAGCAAGGGGATTTCTTTCTTGATGCGTTCGGCGATTTTGGTGGCCGAACCCTCCCCCGTAATGCACGTTGTGACGATCCGGATCGCTTTTCGATCCGGATCGTCACTTGCTCTTGCCGTAAAATCCCCGCTTACTCTTGCCGTGAAATCCCCGCTTGCTCTTGCCGCGAAGCGCCCGCTCGCTTCGGATGCGGCGTCTGCCTTTTTGGCGGGCTTGCCGGCCGCAGTCTTTTGGGTGGGCTTGCCGGCCGCAGTCTTTTGGGCGGGCTTGCCGGCCGCAGCCTTTTTGGCGGACGGATTGCCCGGACTGCGCTCCCGGAACGTTCGATCGATCTCCCGAAAAAGCGTTTGCAAGTTCGTTTTGTTCACGACGCGCGCCTTTTGCGCATTCCCCGGTTCGGGGCGCGCGCTTCTTTCATGCCGCGCGTCGAACAGAAATGCTTCCTTCCCGCCCAAAAGCCGATCCGTCTCCGCCCGTCCGGCGAAACCGATCGCCGTCTCCGACCGAATGTGCGGCAACAGGACGGAGTCGTCGATCAACATTTCCCTGTTTTCGTCAACGTGCAATCTGAGGCAATTTGCGCAGGTCAACCGTATGTCGGCAGCCAATTGACCGATGTTGCCGGCGCACGGGTACGCAAGAAACTGGGACATGGCGTCGCGGTTGACGCGAAGCGATAGCCGCAAATCCTGCGATTCGCGGTAAAACAGCTCGACGATCATCCGGAAACGCTCCGCCGGGGGACGTTCCGCGAGCGCCGGGATATGTATCACGACCGGGAATCTTCTTTTGAACGTGCCGAGCAGAAACGAATCGATGCGTTCCGTGGTCGCGCCGATGAGGATCAAATTCGCCTTTGCGGCGGCGCCCGACGCTCCCAATTTGCGGTAACATCCCTTGTCAATCAGTTGGAAAAGCATTTCCTGGCATTCGTACTTTAAACGGTGTATCTCATCCAGCAGGAGAATACCCCCCTCCGCTTCCTCCACCAAGCCTTTTTTTTCGCAGTCCGCTCCCGTAAACGCGCCTTTCGCATGACCGAAAAGATGGCTGAACAACAATTGCGGATTGTCTGCGTACTCCGAGCAATTGAAAGAGACAAAAGCGGCGCCTGAATCGATCAATGCCTGCTCTTTGGCGTACAAATAGACCGATTCGGCAAACGTCGTCTTGCCCACACCCGTTTCGCCCGTCAGCAGAATGTTCAATTTCCGCGGATATATAACCGACATCTTCGCCAAATCGATCGCTGATTTCATACTGCCTTCCGCACCGATCAGGTTTTGCAGAGTCCGCGCAAACGGAGACGCCTCGGGCGGCGGGCAGACGGATGGGTTTGGCGTCCGGCCGGCCAAAAGCGTTCCGCCCCCGATCACGTTGTCCGCCAAGCGGCTCCAAGCGGCTTTCCCGAGAAAGCGCACCGGTCTTCCGCTCAGTTTTACCGCTCTGTTTTCCTGGACAAGCGCGTTCAAATCGCGCGATACATTGCTCCTGTCATATCCTGTCCGCACGGACAATTCCTCCGCGCTGAAACCTGCGGCTTTGCTTTCGCGCTCCTCGGCCGTCATCGCCGCAGTCAACGCGTCAAGCGTTTCGAATAAGATCTCTTTTCTCGTCATGGCTTCGGCTCGGACGCTCCCTTGTCTGCAATGCACCCAAAACTTCCGGATCTTTCGTTCGCTTCGGGTCTGAGAAAATTATGGCGCGCATCTGTGGCGCCGCCGCTTGGCTCAGTCCGATCCAACGTTACAGCCGGAATCCTTGCGGCAAAAGCTCGGAGATGGAACGGACGTCCAAATGATCCTCGTCTTTCCCGACGATGATGCGAATGTCCGCACCGAATTCAAAGATAAACTGTCTGCATATCCCGCAAGGGTGCGCGACGACAAACCCGGACGGTTTATGATCGCGGCCGTCCGAAAATGCCGCGATCGCAATCGCGACGATACCGTCCTTGTGACCGTGCAATACGGCGTTCGACACGGCGACCCTTTCCGCGCAGACAGTGGCGCCGTAAGAGGAATTTTCGACATTTGCGCCTTCAAAGATCTCACCGGAAGCGGTAAGCGCCGCCGCTCCGACGCGAAACCCCGAGTAGGGCGCGTAGGCCAGACCGGATGCGGATTTTGCCCGCCGAAACAACAGTTTGTCATTCATCGCGGCGCCCTCCCTGCCGTTTTGATCTTTCGATGCGAGGCTTCGTCCCGGGTTTCCCGCCGTCGGCTTCCCGTCTTTGGCTCTGCCCCTTTGTTGCGTTACAACTCCCTGCGGCCTTCGATGGCTTTCGAGAGAGTGACTTCATCCGTGTAATCCAAGTCCCCGCCGACGGGAACCCCGTGCGCGATTCTGGACACTTTGATGCCGGACGGTTTGATGAGTTTCGCGGCGTACATCGCCGTGGCTTCCCCTTCAATGTTCGGATTGGTGGCGAGGATGACCTCTTTTACGCGATCTTCCTCCCGCAGGCGTATGATCAACTGTTTCAAATTGATGTCTTCCGGACCTATGCCGTCCATGGGCGATATCGCCCCGTGAAGGACGTGATACAGACCTTTGTACTCCTTCATGCGTTCGACGGCAGCCACGTCCCTCGGCGTTTCCACCACGCAGATCGCCGTACGATCCCTTGACGCGTCGCCGCATATGGCGCAAGGATCCGTGTCCGTCAGATTGCCGCAGACGGAGCAATATTTCAACTCCCGCTTGGCGGCGGTGAGGGCGTTCGCGAACGCAAAGACCTCGTCGTCGTTCATGGAGAGAATATGGAATGCCAAACGTTGCGCCGTTTTCCCGCCGATGCCCGGCAGTTTGGACAGCTCGTTGATCAGTTTCGTCAGGGGTCTCGGATAATGATGCATAACACTCCGTCAAATCGGCAGATTCAAGCCGCCGGTCACCTTTTCCATTTCACTTTTGGATATTTCCTCTATCTGCCGGATTCCCTCGTTTACGGCGACGATGATGAGATCCTGCAACATTTCCGGATCGTCCCTGTCCATGACCTCCGGATCGATGGCGACGGAAATCAGTTCTTTCTTTCCGTTGATCCTGACGGCCACGGCGCCGCCTCCCGCCGTGGTTTCGACTTCCTTTTTCTCTATCTCGGTCTGAACGTCATCCATTTGCTGCTGCATGGCCTGCAATTGGCGGAGTTGCTTTTCCTGTTGCATTTGCATGCCTTTTGCTCCGCCTCCGACCCTTTTTTTCCCCGCTTTCATGCCCTTGCCCATCTTTTCCGCTCCTCCTGTGTCCCAACCTGCGCGAAGCTTTTCCGCATGCGGTTTCCCGTACGGCCGCACCTCTTATTGCTCCGCTTGTCCTTCCGGCCGCGCGACGGCGCGCGCCTCCCGATCCGAGTTCAAAAGCGGCGCGCCCTCCCCCAACTCTATGATCGTCATTTCCAACAAGATCCTCGTGTGCGCCGACCATCTGGTATCATTCAGCAGCTTTGAAAGCCTGTATATGCAGTCGTTGATGAATTTCACCTCAAGACGCCCGCTCTGTTCGCGTATGCGATCGATGTTCTCGACGGACCGATTCAAAATACGCGCCGGATTTTTGATGAATTTGATCAGGAGCGCACTGTGAAAATAATGGATCCATTCTTCGATCACGCGCTTCTCGTCCTTGCCCGCAGCCAAAATTTCATCGAGAAGAACCAAGGCTTCCGCGATCTTTCCGGTTGCGACGTCGTCCGTGAGCGCAGACAGGAGGTGATCGCCCGGACTGCCCAAAATCTCAAGGACGAAGTCCCGCGTAATCGCGTCCGCGCCTGCGGAAACGCACTGTTCGAGCAGACTGAGCGCGTCCCGCACCGAACCGTCCGCGTTGCCCGCCAAGAGGGCCAACGCTTCGTCATCGGTCCGAATGCCCATTTCCGCGCAGATATCCCGCATGCCTTTCATGATGCCGGAGGCGGCAATGCGCTTGAAATCAAAACGCAGGCACCGCGACTGAATGGTGGCGGGCAACTTGTTCGGCTCCGTGGTGGCGAGGATGAATATGATGTGTTCGGGCGGTTCTTCCAGCGTCTTTAAAAGCGCGTTGAACGCGCCTTTTGAAAACATGTGCACTTCGTCGATGATGAAGACTTTTTTGCGCCCGACACTCGGCGGGTAGACGACGCTTTCCCTGAGTTCGCGGACGCTGTCCACGCCATTGTTGGAAGCGGCGTCTATTTCGACGACGTCGATAAACGCGCCGTTCCTGATCGCGACGCAGTTTTCGCAGACGCCGCAGGGCTTTTCCCCGTCGTGCAGACAGTTCACGCCTTTGGCGAGCAAACGCGCCATGGTGGTCTTGCCGGTGCCCCTCGTACCGCTGAACAGATAGGCGTGCCCGACATTGCCCTCGGCGATTTGACTGCGCAGAACCCGGACGACATGTTCCTGTCCAAGCACCTTGTCAAAGGTTTCCGGACGGAATCTTCTGTATATCGCTATGTATTTTGCCTCCACGATTCCCTTTCGTCCAATCTTCGGGGTGATGTCCGGGTACGCGCCAAAAGGCTTTGCAGGCAGGGTCAGGTCGATCTGCGGCACATGGAAAGGTCTGCTTATCGCTGCTTCCTTCCGGACCTGACGAGGTTCACAGGTTCCCATTGCGCAGAACCAAACCCCGCCTGCAAAGCCCGCCGAACTTTCGGGTTATCTGCGTTTTGCGCCTCACCCAACGAAAAAATCTTCGCCGGTTTATCACAACGCCCAGGTGATGCAAGACGTCCGTTCGCAAAACAAATCGTAGTTTGCGCCGCAGTCTGCAAGATAAATTATATAATGATTGCGGCCGGTTTGTCTACATGGATAAATTTGTAAACCAATGGGCATTGATTTAGGGTTCCTGTCCGCGGGTTGGCGTTAACGGTTCAGGGAACGGTTTTGCTTTCACGCCATGCGCGCGGGATCGACCAAGGCATCAAATTCCTCCGCCGTGAGAATCCCCATTCCGGTGGCGGCTTCGCGCAGACCGACGCCGTCCCTGTGCGCGCGCTTCGCTATCTCGGCAGCTTTTCCGTAACCGATTTTCGGCGTCAATGCCGTAACCAACATCAGGGAATTTTCCAAATTGCGCCGTATGACGTCCGCATTGGGACGTATCCCTTTTGCGCAATGCTCGTTGAACGAATGCACGGCGTCGGCAAGCAGACGTATGGATTGCAGGACATTGTACGCCAAAACCGGCATAAAGACGTTAAGCTGAAAATTGCCCTGGGACGCGGCCATGCCCACCGCCGTGTCATTGCCTATGATCTGAACCGCGACCATGGTCAGCGCTTCGCATTGCGTAGGGTTCACCTTGCCGGGCATAATGGAACTGCCGGGTTCATTCTCGGGGATGCACAGTTCCCCGAGACCGCTTCTGGGGCCGGAGGCCAACCATCTGACGTCGTTTGCAATCTTCATCAGATCGGCCGCGAGCGCTTTGAGCGCCCCGTGCAGAAAAACGAGACCGTCTTTCGATGTGAGCGCGTGAAACTTGTCGGGCGCCGTCACGAACGCGTGTCCGGAGAGTTCTGCGATCTTCGCGGCCGAACGCTCCGCAAAATCCGGATGCGTGTTCAGTCCCGTACCCACGGCCGTGCCTCCGAGCGCCAGTTTTCGGACGGAATTCAGCGAAGCGCGAATCATGCCGCCTGTCTCGTCAAGCATTTCGCGCCATGCCCCGATCTCGTGTCCCAAACGCAAAGGCGTGGCGTCCTGCAAGTGTGTGCGCCCGATTTTCACAATGTCCATGTACCGTTCCGACAGTTCTCCGAAAGTGGCGCGCAAAGCTTCGATGGACGGCAGCAGGTCTTCCTCCGTCATGACGACCGCAGCGATGTGCATGGCCGTCGGGAAAGTGTCGTTGGAACTTTGACCCTTGTTCACATCATCGTTGGGATGCAAACCCGTGCGGTGCGCGATAACCTCGTTGACGTTCATGTTGGTCTGGGTGCCGCTGCCTGTCTGCCAGACGGCCAAGGGGAATTCCCTGTCCAGCTTGCCGGCGATGATCTCGTCGCAGACGCCGGCGACAGCCGCCGCTTTTCCCGCATCCAGGACGCCTATCCCGGCGTTGACAAGCGCCGCCGCCTTTTTGAGTATGCCGAACGCACGAATGATCTCAACGGGCATCTTTTCCCAACCGATGCGAAAGTGTTCAAGGCTGCGCTGGGTCTGCGCGCCCCACATCCTGTCCGCGGGAACCTCGATCTCTCCCATTGTGTCTTTTTCCGTTCGATATTCCATGATTCCGCTCCCCCGTGTTCGCGCGCGCAACCGGCAGCGCCCTTTCACGTTTATGCGCTATGCGCCCGAATTGTCTTTCCCGCTTTGCCCCCATGCTTCCGCGACGGCGTCGGCGACGGCATCCGCGACGCCGTCGCGGAAGACCGACGGAATGACACAGTCGTCCGAGCGTTCTTCCTCGGAGATCATGTCTGCCAAAGCATAGGCGGCCGCAACTTTCATCTCCTCGGTGATCCGTGACGCGCGCGCCCTGAGCGCGCCTTTGAAAATGCCCGGGAACACCAATACATTGTTGATCTGGTTGGGAAAGTCGGAGCGTCCCGTCCCCACCACCTTTGCGCCGGCCGTTTTTGCCGCCTCCGGCATGATCTCCGGCTCAGGATTTGACATGGCGAAAACGACGGGATCCGTGTTCATCGTGCGGATCATTTCTTCCGTCAAAACGTTTGGCGCGGATACGCCGACGAACAGATCTCGCCCCCGAACAGCTTCGGCAAGTCCTCCGCTCAGATTGTCGTTGTTTGTGATTTCGAGCAGATCCATTTTGTCTTCGCCGAATTCGGAAAACCGATCCATGGAGATCAGTCCCTTGCTGTCGCAGACGACGATGTCCCGAACGCCTATGGCACGAAGCATTTTCACTGCGGCCGTGCCTGCGGCGCCCGCGCCGTTGATGGCCGCGCGCACCTTGTGCAACGGTTTTTGCAACAGTCTGAACGCATTGATGACGGCGGCGCTGACCACGATCGCAGTGCCGTGCTGATCGTCGTGAAAAACGGGGATGTCGAGCGCTTCCTGCAAGCGGCGTTCGATTTCAAAGCACCGGGGCGCGGAAATATCCTCGAGATTGACGCCGCCGAAAGTCGGCGCGATGCGTATGACGGTTTCAACGATTTCATCCGCATCCTGCGTCGACAGACAGATGGGGAAAGCGTCCACACCGCCGAACTCCTTGAACAAAACCGCTTTGCCCTCCATCACGGGAAGCGCCGCAAGACCTCCTATGTTTCCGAGACCGAGTACGGCGGAACCGTCGCTGACCACTGCGACTGTATTGGCCTTGATGGTGAGTGCGTAAGCCTCTTCCGGGTTCTTGTCGATCTCGATGCAAGGGCGGGCCACGCCCGGCGTATACGCAATGCTCAGATCGTCGTTGGTCTCGATGGGAATCTTGCCGACGACCTCCAATTTCCCTTTATGCAACCGATGCATCTTGACGGATTCGCTATAATAGTCCATATTGTTCTCCCTGCGTCTGTCGCCGCGCAATTCACCGGACGGCGATCCGCGGCATATGTCCGCGGCCCTCCGATTCGATCGCCCTCACTTCCTCCAAGAGCTTTTCAGACCGACGATCCGATGGAACACCTTGCGCTCTTGCGCTTCGGTCGTCTCGCCGCAAATGTAATACCCGTGCCGGAAGAATTGGTATCGTTGGCCGGGCGCGGTTTCCGCGACGGACGGTTCCGCGAAACACCTGCGTTCGCGCACCGAATCCGGATTGAACGTTTCTTTCCCCGATTCTCCCGCGATCATCAGATGCCCGTATTCGCGGACGGTGATGGGCGTCGCCGTGTGCGCCTCCACCCAATGGATCGTGCCTTTTACCTTTCGGTCCCCGAAACCGCTGCCGCTCTTTGTGTCAGGGTCATAGGTACACAGAAGTTCCCTGATCGTCCCGTCCGCGTTTTTCACCACTTCCCGGCAGGTGATGAAATACGCCCCTTTCAACCGCACCTCGTTGCCCGGGTACAGTCTGAAATACTTGTGCGCGGGCGTTTCCATGAAATCCGCGCCGTCAATGTAAAGTTCACGTCCGAAAGGTACCTCCCGTTCCCCCAATGCCGGGACTTCCCGATTGTTTTCCATCACCATCCGTTCCGCGCGATCACCGGGGTGGTTTGTGAGGATCACTTTGATGGGATCGAACACGACATTCCGTGTTTCGGTTTTTAATTTCAAGTCATCCCTGACACAGTGCTCGAGAAA
>JAISML010000261.1 GCA_031276775.1 Eubacteriales Family XIII. Incertae Sedis bacterium
ACTCCGCTGTCTCCGCCCACCGTTGCAACAGCGTCGCGGCCTCCGCGCGCGTCGCCGTGCCGTCCGGCGCGAGCGTCGCAGGCGTCCTGCCCGTAATGAGCCCGTTGCCTACCGCCCACGCCATGGCCTCGGCCGCCCAATCGGAAACGCTGCCCGCGTCGGCGTAGGCTTCGAGCGCAACCGCAGCCTTCGGACTTCCGGTGTGGCGCCAGAGCATAACCGCGAACTGCTCGCGCGTAATCTCGCCGTCCGGATTCGAGCCGTCCGTCATGCCACGCTCAATGCCCCAGTTCAATGCTTTGTCATACCACTTTTCGCCGGAACCTGCCGCCGTGTCCGCACCCGCCTCGCGCGCCAGAATCGTCACGAGCATTGCGCGCGTCAGCGTCGCCTGCGGCGCGAATGTTTCCGCGCTTATGCCTTTAATCAATTCGTTGGAATACGCGAAACGCACGGATTTGTAGTACCATTCGCCCTTTCCGATGTCGCCGAACGGACTGCTCCACTCGCGGACGGTGAACGCGCCCGTGCGCTCCGTTTCGAACGTGATTCTGCCGTTTTCAAACTTCGCGCCCTTGATTTCCTTGCCGCTTTCGTCATAAGCCGTCAGCAGATCCGCGTCCTCGTCGGCAGATTTCGCATACGGCAGGGACACTTCCACCGTTCCGCCGAATTCGCGAAGCTCCGCGCCGCCGACTTTCACGGCGAACGAGAATTCACCCTTCGTTTGTTCCGTCAGAACGACTTCCAGCGTGTCGCCGGGCTGCGCCGCAATGGTCCGGAGCGCATCCGTTCCGAGCCTTACGTCACCTGCGGGCGACTTCACTTCCAGTTTCAGGCCGTTGTCCGCGATTTCTTTGACGGACAATTTCGGGAGCACCACGTCGGCGGTTTTGGTATCCTCGTTGCCCGTGACCGTCACCGAAACAACCTCGGATTTTTCCTCCTTCGCGTGACCGATCGCGGTTTTAATATCATCCGACTTGGCTTCGACTCTTGCGGCGGAGCCGTCGATGGTTTCGGCGCCTCCGACGTCCGTGGATTTTTTGGAATCACCGCCCGCATTGCCGGGGGCGCCGCCGGAATTTCCGCTCGGTGAACCGCCCCCCGAGGCACCGTTGTAACGCCACCGCGCGTAAACCGTCGTGTCGGCGGCGAACACATAATCGACCGTAATCCTCTCGCCGCCGCTCATTGAAGTATACCATCCTTCAAAGGTATATGATCCGCTGCGGGTCGGCGTGGGCAAGAAGGACAGTCTGCCGGACTTGTCTGTCTGCGCCGTCGCCGGGGAAACCGTTCCGTCGTTCGCGTCAAAGACAACGGTGAACGATGCAGGGGATACCGTGCCGGAGGTCAAGGCGTAGACGGATACATCACCGGACACCTCGAATGCCGCGATCAGGAGCGCCTCTCCCGTGGGGCTTTCGCTTGCCGGAACGAAGCGCAGACCTTCGGCGGAATCGTCGTGGCCGATGCCGTCCTCGTCGACGTTCACAAAATCTCTGCTGTTGATATAGTTCACATACGAAACGCTCTGCGGGTCGGTGATATCGTACACCATCACGCCGCCGATGCGCTCAAGGGTTACAAACGCGCAGACTTTGCCGTTCACCGAACCGAGGACTACGCTTTCCGGCTCCGGGCCTTTCTTGTTGCTGCGGCTGTCCTTTTCGACATCGTCGTTGGAGCAGTTGAAGAAATCCGGCAGGTATTCCGCCGTCAAACGTTCAAAGTCATTGCCGCTGTCATAGACGAGCGCAAGCCCCTCTGCCGTCGCCTCAAACACGGAGAAGGAACGCGATCCGAAGGCGTAGCTTACACCGTCTTTATTGCCGGAAATCCCGGGCAGCCCGTCGTAATCGCTTGTGAGGAAACGCCCTTTCTTGCTCATCTCAACGCCGTCTGTCGTCTTGATTTTGTATTCCGCTTCGTTGCTGTAAACTTCCCATTCGCGGGCGTCGCCTTCGTTGGCGGTCACGATATAGGTTTTGCCGCCCGCCTGATATGCGGCCAACCCGTCCGGCATGCGCACGCCGAAGGCGTTTGCGTAAGTTGCGGGAGAATACGCGCCGCCGTCCTCATCGATGCTGTTGTCGAAATCAACGGTGACCTTGGAATAATCCCGGAATCCGAGGGGGTATATCCCCGTGAACGATTTTGACGAAAGCTCCAGCACCGCAACGGCGTTCGCCTCCTGCAGCGTCACATACGCTTTGCCGCCCGATACCGCGATGTACTCCGGCTCAAGGTCAACCGATGGCGCGGTTTCCTTTTTCAGCACCACGCCGGATTCGGCCAGCGCCGCGCGCCGCGCATCAAAATCATCGAAATCGATGATTTGCGAGGCAGGTTCCGTCAGATCAATGACGGTGACGCTGCCTTTCGGATCCGTTGTGCCCGCGCCGTAGCCTGCACGCGGCTCACCCTCGTCGGCGGTCAGCACCGTGTTCCCGTCGGAAAATGTTACCATGTCGGGTTGTACGCCGGTCGCATAAGACGCTTCATAGTCCATCGACCCGTCCGCGTTCAGCGCGAAGATCGCGACGCATCCTCCGGCGGCGTAATCCTCGGACTGTATGGCGGCGGCGAGCTTTGTGCCGTCCGGCGAAACGGCCACGCCGGTCAGGTCGCCGTAAGCAAAGCCGTTCGCGCTGACAAGCGCGGCAACGTCGATGTTGCTTCCGTCAAGGCGGCTCACATACACCTCGTCGCCGTCGATCCCCTCAAGAGAAATCGAGGTCAGCACACCGTCCTGTCCGTTTACGGCGTAAGCGCGGCGGTTGTAGGGGCTGTACGCGACAATTTCGCACACGCCGCCGTCCGCCTCATGGTGGCCGCTGCTGTAGCGAGCCAGCTGCGAAATGTTCAGAGCGGCGCGCCCGTTTTCATAGCCTGCGGCGGGCGTTTCGGACCGGGCTTCTGCGGCGCCCCTGTTCAGCGTGAAGCTGTCAATCGGCTCGTCCGCGATGTTGTCGTTTGTGTAATAAGTGGAAAAGGTCAGCGCGTCATCCCTTACGTCAACCTTGGTTATGGTCGGCCTGTTGGCCTGATCCTGCTCCGCCACAAACGGATAATCCGTATTTCGGATCGCATAGAATTTACTGCCTGATGCGGAATTTGCCGTGATATAGATGGTTTCGCCCTTGTTTTGCTTTGTGTAACCGGCGGTGGCGTTGTCGCCGGACGCGGTGTACCCCTCCGTAATCGGAACCGTTCCGCCGCCGACGGTCACGCCCGTTACCAAGGTCCCGCCCATCATGTAAGAACGCGTGTACACGTGGTCATGCCCCGCCAGCACCGCGTCGATATCCAATTCCGAGAATATGGGCGACCACTCTATTCTGCGCTGGCGGATATCGCCGTCGTCCGTATGGCTCGCGCCGGAATAGATCGCGTGGTGGAACACAACGATCTTCCACGCGGGTTCCTTGCCGTTTTCGGATTCGTATGTCCCAATGGCCGCCTCCAAGAACGCCTTGTGTTCCGCCGTGCTCAGGTTGTTGGAATTGAGGTGCATGAACAGCACGTCGCCGTAGGTGTACCAATAATCCCCGCCTGCGGCTGTGACACCTCTGGTTTTGTCGAGGTTTGGGGGATTAAAGTGCCCCAAGTAGTTGGCGCTGTTGTCGTGGTTGCCGACGGTCTGCGCGACGGGAATGGTTCTCAGCTCGGGCGGGCTGAGATAGCCGTTGTAGTGCGTTTCGTTGTCGCGGTCCTCCACCTGATCCCCCGCGCTGATGATGAAGCTGACGTCCTGCCATTTCTCAAGCGACTTCAAAACCGTGCCCTGCCAACCGGCGGTGTCAGCCGGCACATTGCGGCTGGAGCCGATTTGCGGGTCGCCCGCAAGCAGGAAGCTGAAGCTGTCGGTCCGGGCATCGGTGGTAAAGGTGTAACTGTCGGAAGCAATACCACCGTCCTCCGGATCCCCGTTTGACACCCGAGAGGTATAGGTTTTGCCCGGCAAAAGGCCTGTTGCGGTGGCTTTGTTCGTGAGATATCCTTCGCGCGCGGACAAGGCCGCCGCTTCGGCGGCGAATGTGACAGGCGTCCCGCCCTCCTCTTTCAGGGTCAGTATGCCCGCTCCGGTCACATTGCTCAGCCAAGTAAAATTCAGCTCGCTTTCATTTGCACCCGGCTGGAAGGTGAGGCCGGTAATCGTGGGCGCGTCGTTTGACAGAACATAGTCCTCGGAAAGGGTGAACCGCATGAAATTCAGATAGATATCGGGACTGCTCGCACTGTCCTGATGCAATTCCACCGCGATGGTGTTGGAACCTTCGCGCAGCAGGTTTGGGGGGACAGCCACAGCGACCTCGGCTTCCAACCCGTCGTCGGGCGCTTCTGCGCAGCCATATTGGAGATTTTCGGAGTATCCGCCCGTTTTGGCGTTGTGCCGTCCGATTTCCGTGCCGTTCAGATAGACAATCGCGGCGTCGTCATACTTGAGCTTGTAGACGGCGGAGTGCGCCCACGAGGTTTCACCCCCCCCCAAGTTGAAGTTGTGGCGGAAGAAATATGTCTTTACCCTCTCGCCGGTGTCACCGATATTCCCGTTGAGAACAGTGCCGAGGGTTCCCCACGCTTCCGGTGCAGCCTCATTCGGGTAGCCGAAAGGGTTGGAACCGCTTTTCCATGCGCTGTCGTCTACGCCAATGTCCACCCGTTGGCCGGCAAGCGAGTTCAATCCCGCGTCCTCGTAAGGCTTGGGCGGCAGAGTCCACGCGATACGGTAGGGAGCCAACTGCGCAGGGGTGTATTGCAATAACAGCCCTACTGTGTACAGGGTTGTCGATTCAAATGGATCCGCGTTGGTGTCCAGATATTTCCATTCTTCATCGCCGGCGATGATTTCAAGGGTTCGCGGCGCCGCCGGTTCCTCGGCAGCCTGTGCCGGGGGCGCCGGCATCGTCGCCATGCCGGCGATCACGGCAATGCACATGATGAGCGACAGGGATTTTTTCAGTTTGCGAAAAAAGCGCACATACATAATTTTTTCCTCCTTACTGATGTGACGGTTGTATATATA
>JAISML010000236.1 GCA_031276775.1 Eubacteriales Family XIII. Incertae Sedis bacterium
TGCGTGCGAAAGTGGGGGCAATGACCGCCTTGATGCCGATCGTTTTCAGGACGAGCGGCGCGTGTTCCCTGGAAGAACCGGAACCGAAATTTTTCCCCGCGACGATGACGTCGCCTTTCCGGACTGTCTCCGCGAATGTCCGGTCGATGTCTTCCATCGCGTGGGAGGCCAATTCCCGCACGTCGGCTATGTTCAAATACCGCGCGGGGATGATCACGTCGGTATCCACGTTGTCGCCGTATTTATACGCTTTTCCCATTTTGTTCTCCTCTCCGGTTTAAGTAGGTCTTGATCGGTCCTTTTTTGAGTGCAAAGAGTTTTTCGGGGTCGGTGAGCTTCCCGGTGACGGCGGACGCCGCCGCCACGGCAGGGCTTGCCAAATAGACTTCCGAATCCGCGTGTCCCATCCTGCCCACAAAATTTCGGTTGGTGGTGGACACGGCTTTTTCCCCCGCCGCCAAGACGCCCATGTGCCCGCCAAGGCAGGGACCGCAGGTGGGTGTGGAGAACACCGCGCCCGATTTGACAAAGGTTTCGGCGTAACCGAGTTTTACGCATTCGAGATAGATTTGCTGCGTGCCGGGAATGATGATGCAACGCACGCCGTCCGCAATGCGCCGCCCTTTGAGTATTTTCGCCGCAATCGCCATATCCTCCAATCTGCCGTTGGTGCAAGAACCGATGACGGCTTGATCGATTTTCACGCTTCCCGCCTTGCCGATGGGTTTTGTGTTGTCGGGCAGGTGCGGAAACGCAACCGTGGGCTTGATTTTGGCAAGATCGACGACAATGGTTTCATCGTATACGGCATCCGCGTCCGCCGTATAGATGCGGGGTTGCTTTTCCATGGTTTTGGATCTGTGGCTGCGCATGTAGGCGCGCGTCTTTTCGTCTGCCGGAAAGATGCCGTTCTTGGCTCCGGCCTCGATGGCCATGTTCGCCATGGCAAAGCGATCGTCCATGGACAGGTTTGCCAAGCCTTCGCCCGCAAACTCCATGGATTTGTACAAGGCGCCGTCCACGCCGATCTTGCCGATGATGTGCAAAATGATATCCTTGCCGCTCACCCATTTGCCGGGTTTGCCCGTGAGTTCGAAGCGGATCGCGGCGGGTACCTTGAACCATGCGTTTCCCGCAGCCATGCCGGCGGCCATGTCCGTGCTGCCGACGCCGGTCGCAAACGCGCCCAAGGCGCCGTAGGTACAGGTATGGGAATCCGCGCCGATGACGACGTCTCCCGCCGTAACCAAGCCCTGCTCCGGCAGCAGCGCGTGTTCGATCCCCATGTTCCCGACTTCGAAATAGTGAATGATCTTCTGTGCGCGGGCAAAATCACGAAGCGCTTTTGCCTGCTCCGCAGCTTTGATGTCCTTGTTCGGCGTGAAATGATCGGGCACCAGAACGACTTTCGTTCTGTCAAAGACGCGCTTTTTCCCCATCTTTTCAAATTCCCCGATGGCGACGGGTCCCGTGATGTCGTTCGCAAGAACCACGTCAAGATTCGCTTCGATGAATTGCCCGGGCTTCACATAATCCAAACCCGCGTGCGCGGCCAGTATCTTTTGCGTCATCGTCATGGGCGGTCTGCCCGCCCGCTCGGTTTGCGCGGTCTGATTGATCGGATCGGTCGGATGCCCGACTGCGGATTTTCCGGCGCCGGGGCGGTTTTTGATTTCCATTTTATCCTCCGTCTTTCGTTCTGCCGGCTCGCGCCGACCCTGTTTCCTGCTTTCAGTTGCGTCTTTCGGCGGATCAGGATTTTTCTTCGTAGTACATCTTGTTCACCGCGTTGATGTAGGCATGGATGCTCGCTTCCACGATGTCCGTGGACAGACCCCGGCCGGAATAGACATTGCCGCTTTCATTTTTGATGATGACCAGCGCGTCTCCCATTGCGTCCTCGCCTTCCGTTACGGCGTTGAGTTTGAAATCTTCCAGACAGAGATCCGTGCCGATGATCTTGTCAATGGCCTTGAAAGACGCGTCCAAAGGTCCGTCCCCTCTCGCAACCCGCTCTATCTGCTTGTTGTCTTTCATCAGCGTGATGACGGCCGTGGCCGTGATGGTATTGCCGCTGTTGATGACGAAATTCCTGAGCGTGAAAGTCTTGGGCACCTGCACCGTTTCTTTCGCGACGATGGCCTCGATGTCTTTATCATAAACCTGTTTCTTTTTATCGGCAAGTACTTTGAACTTTTCAAAAGCGGTGATCAGTTCCGCGTCCGTAAGCGTGTATCCGAGGGATTTGACCCGTTCCCCGAACGCGTGTTTCCCGGAATGCTTGCCGAGCACCAGATTGCTTTCTTTCAGACCCACGGACGCGGGCGTCATGATCTCATAGGTCAGGGCATTCTGCATGACGCCGTGCTGATGGATGCCGGCCTCGTGCGCGAACGCGTTTTCGCCGACGATCGCTTTGTTGGGTTGGACTTTCACGCCGGTGATGCGCGTGAGCAAATCCGACGAGCGCGTAATCTCCGAGGTGATGATATTGGTTTCCGCCCGATATTCCTCTTTCCGCACATAGAGGGCCATGACGATCTCCTCCATCGCGGCGTTGCCCGCTCTTTCGCCTATCCCGTTGATGGTGCATTCCACCTGTGTGACCCCCGCGCGAATGGCGGCGAGGCTGTTCGCGACGCCGAGACCCAGATCGTTGTGGCAATGGGCGGAAATGGCGATTTTGTTCAGGGACGGCGCTTTCTCCCGCGCGGTGAGAAAGAATCTGTAGTTTTCTTCAGGCGTCGTGTAACCCACCGTGTCCGGAAGATTGACGGTGGTCGCGCCCGCCGCGATGACGCCTTCCACGACCTTGGCTAAAAAATCGATGTCGCTGCGTGTGGCGTCCTCTGCGGAAAATTCCACGTTGGCGCAATATTTTTTCGCATACTTTGTCATCTCCACCGCCTGTTCGTACACCTGATCCGGCGTCATGCGGAGTTTGTATTCCATATGAAGCGGCGACGTCGCGAGAAAGATGTGCAGTCTCGGATCCTCCGCCACCTTCACCGCTTCCCATGCCCTGTCGATGTCCGGCGCCGAAGCCCTTGCCAAACTTGCGACCGTACAGTTTTTCAGCGTTTCCGCGACCGTCCTGACGGAGATGAAGTCTCCCGGGGAGGAGATGGCGAAGCCCGCTTCGATGATGTCGACGCCCATGCGCTCCAACTGTTTTGCCATCTCAATCTTTTCCTTGAGATTCATGCTCATGCCCGGGGATTGTTCCCCGTCCCGCAGGGTCGTGTCGAAAATCCTGATGTTTGCGAACCCCGCTCCCGGTTTGGTTTGATCTGCCATTGTTTTGCCTCCTGCAATGATGCGCGCCCGACTGCTGCGCCCGGATCTCCCCTCGCACGCGTCGCGCCGCCTCTGCCCATTCGGGAATTGAAAAGCAAAAAATCCCCGAAGCCTACACTTCAGGGACGAATATTACCGCGGTACCACCCTGTTTACCGACTGTCGGTCGGTCGCTCGTCGGATTCCGGCAAATCCTTGGTTATGGTAACGGAACCACCCGTACTCCCCTACTTGCTTGTCTTTTTTCCGCATCTGCGGCTTATCCTCCCGCGCTCGTCGGTTGCGTACCCGAGTACGCGCCCTCCTCGTTTGGTCGTCTGCACCGCACCTGCGAAAACTGCGTGCGTTCGGAGAATCTGCTCCGGAGCGAGAAACCTTTCTTCCGTGCGTACCGGCTCGCAGCGCCCGCCGGCTCTCTGAACGCTTTCTCGGAAAGGTGGACTCCATCATCGCATTTGTCCTTTCAAGAAAGAGTATATTGAATTGTGCAAGCGGTGTCAATAAGCAAATCGCGCACCGGCTTCCTTTGCAAGGGCTTCGATTCCTTATCAAAATGGCTATCCTGACTTCTCCGCATTCTCTGTTGCCGATGTTGGCGTCAGCATGAGACATCTTGCGGATTTCCGGACCGGGGAAATTGGTTGGCGAAAAGACGGTGCAATGTCGGATCCGGAACGAGCAATCCGCCGCCGTCCGCGATGGCGGCAGACGTCCGCGTAGTTTTCAGAATATTGCGAAATATTTGATCGAAATCCGGATTTATTGTATACTGTTTGTGATCATCGATTCGTGCAGGACGTCCTGTTTTGTTTGGGATCGTCACCGGGATACGCGCGGAAGCCGGCAGACGCCGCAAACGTCGTGTTTTTCAACCGTATTTGCTGCGCCGCCCATCATCCCGCCGAAGTCCGTCAACGTCTGAAAGGAGTGGTTTTATTGCTGATTCGAAATGCATACATTGAAAAATCAACCGTCCCGGAGGACATCCGGATAACCGACGGCAAATTCGCGGAAATAGGAAAGGGGCTGCAACCCGCTTTGGGGGAAGAGGTGATCGACTGCGGCGGGAAATTGGTTCTTCCGCCGTTGATTGAATCCCACATGCACCTGGACACCTGCCTGACGGCGGGGGAACCGAGGTGGAACAAAAGCGGAACGCTGTTTGAAGGGATCGAAATTTGGAGCGAACGGAAAAAGAGCCTGACCAAAGCGGATGTGCGGGAGCGCGTCAACCGCGCGGTGCGCATGCAGGCGGCAAACGGCATCCAATATGTGCGCACGCATGTGGACATTACGGATCCCTCCCTGGTTGCGCTTGAAGCGATGTGCGAACTCAGGGAAGAATTGAAGGACTTCGTCGAAATACAAATCGTGGCCTTTCCGCAGGAAGGCATCCTTTCATACCCGAATGGGAAAGAATTGATGGAGAATGCCGTCAAGGCGGGCGCGGATGCGGTAGGCGCCATTCCGCATTATGAGTTTACGCGGGAGTATGCGGTGGAGTCTCTGCATTTTGCCGTGAAGTTGGCTGAAAAATACGGGAAGCTCATCGATGTTCACTGTGACGAAATCGACGATCCGGCGTCGCGCGGTTTGGAAGTATTGGCTTGTCTGGCATACGAAACCGGCATGAAAGAGATGGTGTCGGCGAGCCATACCTGCGCCTTGGGATCCTATGACAATTCCTACGCGTTCAAATTGTTCCGTTTGTTGAGGTTGAGCGGGATCAATTTTGTCTGCAACCCGCACATCAATATCATGCTCCAAGGCCGCTTGGACGCCTATCCGCGGCGCAGGGGGCTGACCCGCGTCAAAGAATTGCTTGAAAACGGAAACAATGTTTCTTTCGGCTACGACGTGATCTACGATCCCTGGTATTTGCTCGGCACCGGAAACATGCTGGACGTCGTACACATCGGCTTGCACGTATGTCAAATGGGGGGCTATGACGACATCGCGGACAGCTACAAACTCGTCACGTTCAACGCGGCAAAGGCGTTGCACCTGGGGGATGCATACGGCATCAAGCCGGGCAACCCCGCAAACCTCATCCTCTTCGACGCGAAAGATTTTTACGAGGCGTTGAACGAACGCGCCGTCGTACTAAAATCTTGGAAGAACGGGAAGTTGATCGCTTCATCGACCCCCGCGAAAAAAGAAACCCATTTTTAGGATGCGCGTCGCGACAGCGAATGTCCGGCTCAGGATGTTCGGCGCGACGGCGAAGACCAATTAAGGAGGAAACGCGCATGACGGAATATTCCAAGAAAACAGTCGCAGCAACCAAGTCTCCCGACGTTCCCGACGCGGAAGCAAAAAACGATTACCCGCTGGATCACGTGCCGCAGACCGCGAAAAAGTCTTTTTTCTCTGTCGCTGCGGTTTTGTTGGGCATTACGTTTTTCAGTCCGACGATGACCACGGGCGCGCAACTGGGCGAAGCCTTTTCTTTCGGCAGTCTCATTTGGATTCTGATCGCGGGGAATTTGGTGCTCGGCGTCTACGTGGCGGTCAATTGCGCGATCGGCGCGAAGACGGGTTTGACGTCCGTCATGCTCTCCCGTTACACGTTGGGGACGATCGGTTCCAAATGGGCGGACATCCTGCTCGGCGGCACCCAGATCGGTTGGTACGCGTATTTGGCGGCCTACATGGGGCAGATGTACGCCTTGGCGTTCGACGCGGACAAATTTTTTCTCCTGTTCACGATCGGTTGGGGCATTTTGTTCGGCGTCACCGCCCTGTGGGGTTATCGGGCGATGGAAAAAGTGGCGTATGTTGCGATCCCCGCTCTGTTGATCTTGGTCATATACATCCCGATCGCGGCGACCGAATCCGCAGGAGGTTGGAGCGCGATCATAGACAATGTGCCAACGCAGGAAATGACCGTGCCCGCCGCGTTGACCGCCATCGTCGGCACGTTTGCTTCCATGGGCACGCAAGCCTGCAATTGGTCGAGGTTTTCAAAGAGCGCCAAGGTCGGGTTCTGGTCCGGTTTGATCGCTTTCCTGATTGGGAATTTCATCATGTTGATTGCGGGCGTGGTCGGGGGAATCGCGTACCAAGAGTCCGACTTCGTCGTCGTCATGATGAGCATGGGTACCTTGGTCATGGTCTTTGCCGTCATCATCCTGACCATGAATATCTGGACCACCGCGCACGCGGGCGCTTACGCGTGGGCGGTCGCGGGCTCCGAGGCGTTCAACAGCAAGAAGAAGAACCTGTTTTTGGTCGTCGGACTCGTACTCGCGTTGCTGTTCGCCTGTACCGGCATCTACAACCAATTGATCGGTTGGCTCGTCTTCCTCGGTATTTTCATCCCGCCGCTCGGCGGCGCCATCATCGGCGACTACTTCTTCACATATAAGCGCAGACTTCCAAAACTGGCGTACGTGCGGTTCAGGAAATTCAGAATCAGCCCCGTCGCTTCTTATGTCGTCGGCGTTGTCGTCGCCTACGTGACCAATCAAATCGGATTTGGAGTTCCGCCGCTCTTCGGCATCGTCGCGTCCGGTCTTTGCATACTCTTGTTCAATGCCATTTTCAAAAATGACATGCATGAGATCGCCAAAGATGCGGAATATATTTGAGGATCGCCATGAATATCGGCAATTTATTCGCCTTGAACGGGAAGATCGAGACCGAAGCGCTCAGCGTCGCAGGGCTTCAGTACGCGCCGATCGGCGCGCAGACCGGACAGGAGTTGGAACAGAACGTCGAAGAAGTGTTGCGGTACATGAACACGGCCGTCAGCGCTTTCCCCGGCGTCGATCTGTTGGTGTTTCCGGAAGCCTGCTGTCAGGGTTTTGCACCCACCGATTTTGAGGATGCGCTCTTGGACGAGGACGACCCGCTCATCGCCGCCATTCAAAACCGTTGCGCGGCGCTGTCCGTGTGGGGCGTGTTCGGTTTCCTGATCCGGGTGCGGGACGGGCAATGTTTTGAAAATCGGGCGGTGGTCATCGACGACCGGGGGAAAATCGTATATGCGTATGCGAAAATGAATCCGTGGATCCCGTTCGAGAATTCCCGTCCGGGTACGGCTTGCGAGGTATGCGAAGGACCGAAAGGTTCCCGTCTGGGGCTCATCGTGTGTTCGGACGGAGATTATCCCGAAATGTGGCGCGAAGCGGCGGTCGCCGGCGCCAACGTCATCCTGCGTCCGGCCCACTACATGGATCCTTGGCAGGACGCTTGGGAGATCACCAATCGCGCGGGCGCCTATTTCAATCAAGTCTACGTGGTCGCCGTCAACACCGCCGGTTTGGCCAAAAATGAAAACCGTTCCTGTTTCGGGCGCAGCATGATCCTCGGGCCCGACGGAAACATCATCACGGCGGCCTCCGTCGGGACGCCCGGCTTGATCAAAGCGGATCTTTATCCGGGCATCATCGACAAAATGCGCGAGCAAGCGGTTCACAGCAGTCCCATGTATTCCTACGCGCACCGCGGCGCGTCCTGTCCCAATCCGGACGGACGGGAAAGAGGAAAGACGCCTTACCGCGCGGGCGCGGGGAAAGGTTGACGCGGTTCCATGCGCAGCCCGATCTGAAGCGAACCCGGGAATGACCGGTTTGCGCCGGAGGTTCCATGCGGCGGCGATGGGATTCATCCTTGCGCCGTCTTTCACGGCGGAGGTTTCGGCGCCAAACGGAACGGATTTCGCGAAACGAAGCGTACGTTCAGGTCAGTACGAATACGAAAAAGTGAGGGGACAATGAACAAGGAGCCTTATCCCGGCTTGTTTCACAACATACACAGGGCAATGCGGACCGTCTCTTTCCCGATTGAAAGGACCGCGCTTTTGGAGCAGGTCGGATCCGTTGAAATACGAACGGATTGGGAGAAAAGCGCCCAAATGAAAACATGGATCGAACCGATCGGGCAGGACGCTTTTTCCTGTGCCGCGGATTTTTACTGCGCGCTGATCGCGCACATGTGATTTGGAACCGGCGAGGGGCGTCGGTTCCAAAGGGCGCCGACAGGAACGCGGGTTTTGTCTTGGGGAACGCGATATGCGTGATTGTTGAAAGAAGCGATTGTGATTGTCGGCGCTTCTTTAACGCGCATAAACAATGTTAATGGCGGATATTGCATCCATAAAATCCCCATCGGCGATTTGCATAAACGAGTCATCGTCCAGTCCGACAAACAGGACAAACATAAATTTTCGGAACTCATAAATCTGCTCCCGCGACAGATTGCATAGCGCTTCTTGGATTACATTTGCCTTGGCAAGCAAACAAATGTGCTGATACGCGCGATCCACTTTCCATGTGTTGCCCAAAGGATGGGCATAACTTAAATGTTGCGTGGGCGTAAGCGCAATCAAGTTTTCGTAATACGCACAGATGTCAGGGAAGTCGGCTTCGGGGAAAATATGGTGAATGTGGATTGCCTTATCCGCATCGTGTCTACCGTCCCTGATTTCCGACATGCCGGCGCGAAACGTGTCGTTAAATGCGCGAACCAGCTTTTTGGCCTTTTGTGACATATAGGCATTCAATCCGGCGGATGGCGCAAGTCCAAGCTGATCCGCATATTGCCGCCTGGTTAATTCTTTGGGCTTTTCTGAATAAATATCCCGAAAATTGTCGCGATTGTACATAAGCATATCATATGTGATTTTTCCATGGGACATTTTGCCCTGTTCCGTGCCGCGTTTACCCAACCGGAAAGCAAGCGGGTTGATTACTTTTGTAAAAATCCTGTGGCACTCCACCGCCCCATTGACGGGCGTATACTGAATAATAAAATTCGTGAATCCGTCTTTTGTGTTTTCATATGCCGTCTTTGTCTGTTTGACAAAGAAGTCATCGAAAATTCGTTTGATGCCCGAGTCTTCCAAAACTTTCAGGATATACAGTTGCAAAAACGTTAACGCATTGCGTTCGCGAATAGACAGATATTCCAAAATCTCATTTTCGGCGATGCAATAGAAGTTCCTTGCGCTTCTCTTGTCTTTTAATAAAACCCCTGCATAGGCGAGCATTTCCATTGGTTGCTGAAAAAACTTGTCGTATTCGTTTCGTGCCTTGATTTCATCGGGATTCGGCTTTTTGAAAATTGCCTCCACGTTTTCGGTCGTATAGCGATCGTGCCAAACGTCCGTTGAGGTAAAAAATCCGCCGGGACACCGGTGCGCATACTGTAAAATACAATCCGAAACTATTGTCACCACATCGGATGTGCATTTTTGATCAATCCAACGCGCGTTGTGCGATAAACGAATATCATAATTGCGTTTGCGCAAAAACCGCCGGATGTCATCATCATTCAGCCATTTCATATACCGTTTGTCTCTCCTGCGACAAGTCTCCCGAAGAAAAACACCGAATTCCCATCGACATTCAGTGAGCGCGTTTGACGA
>JAISML010000271.1 GCA_031276775.1 Eubacteriales Family XIII. Incertae Sedis bacterium
ACTCACAAGAGGATTCACATAAGTTTCATACTTTGAATTTTCCTGCGTCATGCCAACCTCTCAATTTCATGGATAGCCGGTTTTGCCCCGGTTGCGGAAACGCCGGGCGTTTTCTCCGCGCAATGCGCGGTGCATGTTTGAAACGCGCCTGTGTCACTGCGCCGGCTGTCCGGCGGATATCTGTGTATACGCAACATTTTACACCATTTCGCGCCCGGCAACAAATGTTGTTTTTGAAACGCGCGCAATTATTTGTTAAAAAATTGACAAACGCCCTCCCGGGTGATACCATAAGATACAACAAACGGAAGTCAAACCGACCGTCCTCCGGACAAAAGCGGACGCATTGAAAAATGTCCTCCCCTCTTCGATGGACGGCGGATCGCGCCGTGACCGTCCGGCGCAGACTTGAAGCAAAATGGCGGCATTGCGGTATCGCTTATCGGCGAAAAAGGAGGCAGACGAATGAAATTAAAAGACAAAATCGTGATCGTCACGGGGGCCAGCGCGGGCATGGGCAAGGCCATCACCGAACTCTTTGCGGCGGAGGGCGCGACGGTGATCGCGCTGGCAAGGCGCAAGGATCGCCTTGACGAACTGGCGAAAGCCGCCGGGGAAAAGGGACAAACCGTCATCCCGTTCGAAGCCGATCTGCAAAATCAATCGGACATCGACGGAGCCGTCAAGTTGGCCGCGGAGAAATACGGCCGTTTGGACATCGTCGTCAACAACGCCGGGGTCATGGATGAAATGCTCCCTGCCGACGAACTGACGGACGAGATCTGGGACAAAGTGCTCGGCATCAACCTTACGGCCCTGATGCGCATGACGCGAAGCGCACTAAAAGTCATGCTTGCGCAAGGTTCCGGCATCTTTGTCAACATCGCGTCCATCGGCGGACTCAACGGTTGCCGCGCCGGCGCCGCCTACGCCGCGTCGAAATTCGGAGCGGTGGGTTTCACGAAAAATGTCGGTTTCATGTACGCAACCAAAGGCATCCGCGCAAACGCGATCTGCCCCGGGGCCGTTTCCACGGAAATCGCGGCGGCGGGCATCACGCATCCCAGCGCGTTCGGTCTGGAACGGGCCGGCGCGGGACTGTCCTTAAACCCAAGATCGGGAACCTCCGAAGAGATCGCGACGGTCGCGCTTTTCCTCGCTTCCGACGATTCCTCATTTGTGAACGGCGCCACCTTGGTCGCCGACGCGGGTTGGAGCGCCTATTGATCGCGATCCGGTTGCGCCCACCGCTCAGTCCCCCACGGCAATGCCGCTGCCGGCATCGGTGTACAGACTGTACAGTCTCGCGTACAGTCCGCCCTTTGCCATAAGCGTCTCGTGATCGCCTTGTTCTTCAATGCCCCGATCGGTGAGAACCAAGATGATTTCCGCGTTGCGGATGGTGGACAGGCGGTGGGCGATGGTGAGCGTCGTTCTGCCTTTCGCCAACTTTGTCAGTGAATCCTGCACGATCTTCTCGCTCTCGTTGTCCAAGGCGGACGTCGCCTCGTCGAGAATGAGGATCGGCGGGTTTTTCAGGAACACCCGGGCGATGCTGATGCGCTGTTTCTGACCGCCCGACAGTTTTACGCCCCGTTCGCCGACGAAAGTGTTGTAACCGTCCGCGAGCCGAATGATGAAATCGTGCGCCCCCGCCAATTTCGCCGCTTCCACGATCTCAGCTTTCGACGCGCCGGGCTTTCCGTATTCGATGTTGTCGTAAATGCTCCCCGCAAACAGATACACATCCTGCTGCACCACGCCGATCCGGGAGCGCAGGGAATGGGTGGTGACGTCGCGGATGTCCGTTCCGTCGATCTTGATGCTGCCTCCGGTCACATCGTAAAACCGGGGTATCAGATTGCAGAGCGTCGTCTTGCCCGAACCGGACGGTCCCACAAGGGCGATGTTCTCCCCGGGGCGTATATGCAGATTGATGTCGCGCAGAACCTCCTCCTCGCTGTCGCTGTAATGAAACGACGCGTTCTCAAAGAGGATGTCGCCCACCACGTTTTCCAATTCGACGGCGCCTTCTTTGTCTGTGATCTCGATCGGTTCGTCCATCACCTCGATGAACCGCTCGATTCCCGTCATGCCGCGCTGAAACTGTTCGGCGAATTCCACGATGCGACGGATGGCGGTGAGCAGCATGACCACATAGAGCAGATAAGCCATGAAATCGGCCGGCGTAATGCTTCCGCGCATCATGAACAGCGCTCCGGCCACGACGACCGTAATGTACATGACGCCGTCAAAGATGCGCGTCGTACTCTGAAAAGCCGCCATATATCTGTATGTTTCCTTCTTGATGTTGAGAAAACCGCTGTTGCCCTCGTCGAATTTTTCTTCCTCCCTGTCTTCGTTCGCGAAGGATTTCACCACGCGCACCCCGAGCAGGCTGTCCTCCACCATGGCGTTGATCTCACCCAATTGGTTGCGCGACTTCTTGAACGCCGTGCGCATCTTGATGTTGAAGCGCATACTGCAAAAGATCATGACGGGGATGATCGCGAAGACGATCAGCGTCAGCCAGACATTCACGGAACACAGGATCGCGAACGAAGCGACGATCTTCACCGTCGCGATGTAAAGTTCCTCCGGACCGTGGTGGGAGAACTCCGTGATGTCGAACAGATCGCTCGTAATGCGCGACATGAGCTGACCCACCTTGGTGTTGCTGTAATACGAATAGGACAATTCCTGCAGATGGCGGAACAGGTCTTTGCGCATATCCGTTTCGATCCGCGCGCCCATCACATGCCCCACGTTCGCCATATAGTAGTTCGCAGCCATGTCGATCGCGCGGAGCACGAGATACAGCGCGCCGACGGAAAGAATCAACCGCACCGTGAGATTCGCCGGATCGTTCATGCCGCGATCGGTGAGGAAGCGCACGATCAGCGGCAGGATGAGATCGCACAGCGTCGTCAGCGTGGCGCACAGGAGATCGAGCAGCAGCACAAATTTATATTTCCCAAAGTACGGGATAAACCGTTTGATAAGATAAGAAGTCTTCTTCGTGTTGATCGTGTCTCTGTTTTGTTTCTTCATGCCGCCATCCTTTTGTCCGCATCCTTTTTTCTTTTGTTGTATGCCCGTCCGCGGCCGCGCGTCATGCAGATCCGTTGCGGCGTACGGGGACGCCGTCGCGAACGCCGCCCGGATTGACAGTCGCCGCCGAAGATATATTGTATCACATTCTTACCCGGAAATATAATGCGGAAGCGTCGAAAAAACCCAAACGGCATTCGGCATTCGGAGCGCGCCGCCGCCAGGGGTTGACGGCCGCGCGCGCCATCCGCGCTCGTTGACAGCGCGACCCTTTTGCTCTTATAATTGATGAGACGGCGATGCATGTTTCCTGCAACCGGCCATGCGGAGGGAACCCCCGTATGCTCGGCAAGGCGCATCGCCATTTCAAGGAGGGAAACCTATGAACGAAATCAAAAAAATCGCGGCGGCGGTGAAAGCCGACAGTTTCAGGATGGCCTGCCTGTCCGGAGAGGCGCGCAACGACGCTTTGCGCGCGATGGCGATCGCCCTCGCAGACAATTGCGACGGGATCGCGCGGGCCAACGAAGCGGATCTGGATGCGGGCGAAAAGGCCGGCTTGGCCGCCCCGCTGCTGAAGCGCCTGAAATTCGACGGGGAAAAGATCGCGGACGTGATAGCGGGAACCCGGGATCTCATCAAGCTGCCCGATCCCGTCGGAAGAATCCTTCTGCAAAGGGAATTGGACAAAGGACTGATCCTCACGCGGGTATCCTGTCCCATCGGCGTCATCGGCGTCATATTCGAATCGAGGCCGGACGCCCTGGTTCAAATCGCCGCGCTGTGCCTCAAAAGCGGGAATTGCGCCATCCTCAAAGGCGGAAGCGAAGCAAAGCGCACAAACAGAGTCCTCTTTGAGATCCTGCACGCGGCGGGTACGGACGCGGGCGTCCCGGCGGGTTTTCTGACCCTTTTGGAATCCCGCTCCGACATCGACGAGCTGCTAACGTGCCATGAGTCCATCGATCTCATCATACCGAGAGGCTCCAACGCTTTCGTCCGGCACATCATGGATCGCTCGGACATCCCCGTCATGGGGCACTCCGACGGCGTCTGTCACGTCTATGTGGACCGCGCGGCAGACATCGGCAAGGCAGTAGCCGTCATCCGCGACAGCAAGGTGCAATACCCTGCCGCCTGCAACGCTGCGGAAACCATCCTCGTCCATGCGGACATCGCGGAAGCGTTGCTCCCGCCGCTGTGGGATGAACTGAAATCCAAAGGCGTACTCATGCGCGGCACGCCGCGCATCGCGGGGATTTTGCCCGACGTCGAACCCGCAACGGAAGAGGACAACCGAACCGAATATTTGGATTTTATCGTGAGCCTCGCGGTGACGGACAGCATAGACGAAGCCATCGAACACATCAATACTTACGGCTCCCACCATACGGACTGCATCGTGACGGAAGACGAAGCCGCGGCGGAACGGTTCCTGCAGTTGGTGGATTCCGCGGGCGTGTACCAAAACTGTTCGACGCGGTTTGCGGACGGCTTCCGCTACGGATTTGGCGCCGAAGTGGGCATCGGCACAGGCAAACTCCACGCGCGCGGCCCCGTCGGACTCGAAGGTTTGGCAACCTATAAGTACCTGCTGCGGGGCGACGGCCACATCGTCGCGGACTATGCCGAAGGACGCAGGCATTTCCGGTTCAAAGACCTGCGCTGAACAGGGAAATTGCCGCGGATCAACCCTTGACGGCAATCCCCTTTGTCTGCGGATCCGCGCACGGACAGGCTCGTCATTTTCTGCTCCTGTAGGAATCGCGTCCGGCGTCCGCGGTGAGTTCGTCCCATATCTCCTCCCGCAGATACTCGGGATAGAGATGTTCGATGCCGGAGATCTCCTCCCGCGAAAAGAATTTCAACCCATCCAGCACTTGATCCCCGCCCAATTCCGGATCTTCGCCGAGTTCCGCTTTGCCGCCGATGATCTGCCCGATGAAGAAATTGACAAAGCGTTGCCCCCGATCTTCCGTAACCTCCTCCACATGCCACAACAGTCTGCCCACGTGGATGATCAGCCCCGTTTCCTCGAGAATCTCACGGATCGCCGCGTCCCTTGAACTCTCGCCTTCCTCGATGGCGCCGCCGGGAACCATCCATATCTCCCGATCCTCATGCCGCTGGCGCACGAGCAGTATCCTGCCATCCTCGTTTTGAATGACAACCCGCACCCCTCCTTGCCACATTGCGCGCTCCTTTCCGTTCCCTGCGTCTTCCCCGTAAGGAAGCGCCGACCTCCCCCTGTTTCCTTACGGGAACCCTCCGAAATCCCGGTCACGCATCTTTGCCGCGTATCTCCGCGCGGACGTCGGCGAGCGCCTTGGCGATCGCCCCGTCCGACGTCAATTCCGTTGCCTCCTCTTCCCGTCTGCGCTTGTATTCCACGAGACCGTCCGCGGCTTTTCTGCCCACGGTGATGCGAATGGGGATGCCGAAGATGTCGGCGTCGTTGAATTTTACGCCCGGACGCTCATCCCTGTCGTCGAGCAAGGTCTCGGCGCCGCCGGCGGTCAACGCCGCGTAAATGCGCTCCGCCGCGGTTCTCTGCGTCTCATCGTCCGGCTTCACGAGGGTGACGATGACGTGATACGGCGCGACGGACATGGGCCAGATGATGCCTTTCCCGTCATGGTTTTGCTCGACGACGGCAGCTGCGGTCCGCGTAACGCCGATGCCGTAGCACCCCATGACGATCGGTTGCGCCTCCTGGTTTTCATCCTTGTAATAGGCGCCCATGGATTCGCTGTACTTGGTCCCCAGTTTGAAGACCTGTCCCACTTCGATGCCGCGCGCCGCCGACAGGGGCCGGCCGCAGACGGGGCAGGACGCCCCTGCGCCCACCAATTTCAGATCCGTCACGATGGCGCCTTCATAATCCCGGCCGTAATTTACGTTCAGCAGGTGACAGCCTTCTTTGCACGCGCCGGCGCAGAGATTTTTCAGACCCCGAAGCTCGCTGTCCACCACGATCCTGCAATCGTGCAGACCGATGGGACCCGTATATCCGGCCACGCTTCCGGTCTTCGCTCCCATAGCCTTTTCGTCCGCAAACCCGATCATATGCTCGGCGACGCCCAAGGCATTGACCAACTTCGTCATATTGAGCGTGCGATCCCCCCGGAGGAACACGGCTGCGTACCCGTCGCCGCAACGTTCCGCATCGCCGCCACAGTCCGCATCGCCGCCGCCGTCCGCGCCGCGGACGGAGAAAAGCAAAGCTTTTATGGTCTTCTCCTTGGGCAGACCGAGATAGTCGGCCACCGCCTCTATGGTCTTGGCGCCGGGCGTGCGCACTTCGGACACGGGCAACATCTCTTCATCCGAGGGAGCGGCGTCCACGCCGGCGGCCCGCTCGGCGTTGGCGGCCATGCCGCAATGCGCGCAGTATACGATATCGTTCTCTCCGTATTCGCAAAGCGCGATGAATTCCTGCGTGTCCTTTCCTCCCATGGCGCCCGAATCCGCTTCGACGGTCCGAAAATTCAGACCGCAACGGGAAAAGATTTTCTCATACGCTTCATACATGATGCGGTAGCTTTTGTCCAAGCCCTCCCAATCCCGGTCAAAGGAATAGGCGTCTTTCATGATGAATTCCCTGCTGCGTATGAGTCCGTACCTGGGTCGCGCTTCGTCGCGGTATTTGGTCTGTATCTGATAGAGGTTCAGCGGCAGACGCCGGTAGGAATCCACATCGCTTCTGACGATGTCCGCAAACACCTCCTCCGCCGTGGGTCCCAGGCAAAACTCGCGTCCGTGCCGATCCTTGACGCGCCACAGTTCAGGACCGTAGGCGAACCACCTGCCGGATTCCCTCCACAGTTCCGCGGGTTGGATCGCGGACATGAGAATCTCCTGCGCCCCGGCCGCATCCATCTCCTCGCGGATGATGGCTTCGATCTTTCGCACGGTCCGCAGGCCAAACGGCATAAACCCGTATACGCCGGAAACCGTCCTGCGAATCATGCCGCTGCGCAGGAGCCAAATATGGCTGGGAATCTCCGCCTCTCCGGGCACCTCTCTCAATGTGTTGATATGCGCCTGTGACAACTTCATGCCTTCTTCTCCTTCCGCTTTTTCAACAATACGACCGCCTGAGCGCCCATGCCTTCCCCGCGCCCCGTGAAGCCCAGTCCTTCCGTCGTCGTCGCTTTGACGCTTATGCAGCGGGCGGGGACCCCCAGGATCTCCGCCACGCTGTTTTCCATGGCTTTCGTATACGGCGCCAGGCGCGGCTTTTCCGCAATGACGGTCATGTCCGCATTGCCCACCGCCCATCCTTCCCGGCCGATCAGCTCATTGGCTGCGCGCAGCAAGCGCAAGCCGGAAGCGCCGCGGTACGCTTCGTCGGTGTCCGGGAAATGCGTGCCGATGTCCCCGAGCGACAGAGCGCCGAGCATGGCGTCCATGAGGGCATGAATCACAACATCCGCGTCGGAATGCCCCAAAAGTCCTCTGTCATGCGGTATTTCCACACCGCCCAACATGAGTTTTCTGCCCTCCGCGAAAGCGTGAACGTCAAATCCGCCGCCGATTCTCGTCTCTTCGGGCAGATCGGCGGCGATCGTGATCTTTCTGTTTCCGTAATCCCCTTCCACCGGGTACACGGCGACGCCCATGCGCTTGACCAAGGTTCCGTCGTCGGTTGCCGCGAAATTCTCACGCTCCGCCCGCTCATGGGCGGCCGTGATGATCCCGCGCGCGAAGCCCTGCGGCGTCTGCACGAAACGAAACAGACTTCTGTCCGGCACATCCGCAAGCAGACCGTCCGAGACCGTACAGATCGTATCCTTGACCGGAACGCAGGGTACGACGGCGCCCGTCCGCGCCGCAAGCGCCGCGACCCGCTCGATGAGTGCAACGCTGACAAAAGGTCTCGCCCCATCGTGGATCAGCACGACGTCCGCAACCGGGAAAGCGTCCGCGCCGCCCTGCGCCAAAGCCGTCAAGCCGTTGCGCACCGACTGCTGCCGCGTATCCCCTCCGATCACCACGCCGCGCAGCTTTTCCGTGCCGGTCAGCATTTCCCTGCAAACCCCAATGTGGGACGCCGACGCGACGACGTAAACATCATCGACGGAAGGGCTTTCCGCACACGCTTCCGCCGCCATTTTCAGCATCGGCACACCGTCGATCTTCAGATATTGTTTTGGGAGGCCGGCGCCGAATCTGTGACCCGCGCCGGCCGCGACGATGAGCGCCGCCACTCTTTTTTGCTCGTACATACTCCGTACGCGGCAATTCCGCCGCCCGTTTTCCCGTCAGCTCTTCGGCTTGACGAAGATCATGCGACCCGCCGAGGTCTGCAGCACGCTGGTCACGATCACGCCGATCGTCTTGCCGATGTGTTTGCGTCCGTCTTCGACGACGATCATGGTTCCGTCGTCGAGATAAGCCACCGCTTGGTTGTTTTCCTTCCCTTCCTTGACAGGGAAGAGCGTCATCTCCTCGCCAGGAAGAACCGCGGGCTTGAGTGTGTTTGCCAACTCGTTGATGTTGAGCGCCTCCACACCCTTGATCAGAGCCACTTTATTGAGATTGAAGTCGTTTGTCACGACCTTGCCGTTCATGATCTGCGCCAACTTCAGCAATTTCACATCCACTTCCGGGATGTCCTTCAGCGCTTTCTCGTTGTTCGTGTTGTAAATTTCGATTCCGTACTCCGTCTGAATCCGCTTGAGAATGTCCAAACCCCGCCGACCCCTGTTGCGCTTCAGCCCGTCGGACGAATCCGCGATATGCCTGAGTTCGACGAGGACAAATTCCGGTATCACGATACTGCCCTCGATGAAACCGGTCTTCATGACGTCGGCAATCCTGCCGTCGATGATCACGCTCGTATCCAGGATCTTCGGCGTCGCGTCGCCCGCCTTCCTTTTCGGCTTCGGGGGATTCGGCGTTTTCTGCGCGTTCACCAACGATATGATAAATTCCTTGCCGCGCTTCGACGCCACCACAACGCCGAGCCATCCAAACAGAATGTAGACGAAGATGTTCAGCGCGACCTTGATGTACATGTTGCCGATTCCGGCGAACGCCTGGCTTATCAGGAACGCAATGACCAACCCGACAATGAGCCCCAACGTGCCCGACAGCAGATCCTGCCCCGATACATGGCGCAATTCGGCTTCGACACTCTTCGCGATTTTGGAACTCCGTCTGATCATGCGCGGAGTCAGAAGAAAAAACAATAATCCGAAAACAACTGCGAAAACCACCGCGATAATGTCCGTCCGGAGATCGGACAGGGTATCGAGACCGAACAAACGCGTCTGATCCACGAAATACCGAAAGAGAAGATAGATACCGTAACCCGTTGCGACGCCAAGAATTGTAATACCGCCCCTTATTAACTTTTTTATCATATAACTATACCATCGCCTCCGTCTGCCTTTCCGATTGATGCACAAAAATGATACAATTGGTTTCTGAACCGAACCTGAAACAACGCGCGATCCGCATTTGCGGTTTGCGCAAAATCCGCACCGGCGTCCCGCGCTCCGGCCCGGATTGCGATCGACCGGTCAAAGGACGGGGAAACGAAGCTTCATATATTGCGCAGAACCAAACTTTCAATAAACTCCGTTATCTCTTCGGAGTCCTTGTCGCAGACCAATATCAATTCGCTCAGAAGGATTTGTTTTGCGTTGGAGAGCATCTTTTTCTCCCCCGTGGACAGCTTTTTCACCCTGTCGATCCGCATGAGATTCCGCACGACCTCGCAGACATCCCTCGGATCTCCCGTCTTGAGCTTATCCATGTTGTCACGGTAACGCCTGTTCCAATTCCCCGACATTTCCGTCGAATCGTCCGTGAGCGCTTTTTCGATGGATGGCAGTTGTTCCTCGGTGATGATGCTCCGCACACCGACGCTGTCCGTTGAATCGCAGGGAATCATGACTTTCATGTCGCCAAACGGGATGTGGAGAATATAATATCGGCGGGATTCCCCCAATACGATCTTCTCCTCAATCGCTTCAATGACGCCTGCACCATGCATCGGGTATACGATCTTATCACCTACAGAAAACACGCAACCCTCCTATTTTGAATCCACACAGCGACTTTTGCAACGCTTGCGCACCTGAAAACCATCGCTTATGCGGTAATACAAGTATACGCCTTTCCGCCGCAAACGTCAAGGAAACCTTGATTTTCCAAATGTTTATGGTATTATTTATGGTATCATTGTCTTTGGAAAGAGAGGGGTTGCCCGTGGCAAAACTGTTGGTGGTGGACGACGAACAAAAGATACGGGGCGTTATCAGGGAATACGCCGAATTCAACGAATTTGCCGTTACGGAAGCCTGCAACGGCATGGAAGCCGTCGCCCTGTGCAGGGAGGAAGACTTCGACATCGTCGTCATGGACGTCATGATGCCGAAGCTGGACGGATTCTCCGCCGTAAAGGAAATCAAAAAAACGAAGGACGTCCCCGTGATCATGCTGTCGGCCCGGGGGGAAGAGTATGACAAGCTGTTCGGATTTGAATTGGGCATAGACGACTACATGGTCAAACCGTTCAGTCCGAAGGAATTGATGGCGCGCATCAACGCGATCCTCGCACGGCGGTCGCCGGTTGCGGAAGCGTCGGCGAAACTGGTTTTCGACGGGTTGGAGATCGACGTCCCCGCGCATGAGGTCAGGATAGACGGCAACCCCGCGGAACTGACGCCCAAGGAATACGATCTGCTGTTCTATCTGGCACAGAACAAAAATGTGGCTTTGACGCGGGATCAATTGCTGCGGGACATCTGGGGCTATGACTATTTCGGGGACGACAGAACCATCGATACCCACATCAAGAATTTGAGAAACAATCTCGGGGATTACAGGGATCGGATCGTCACACTCCGGGGGGTCGGCTATAAATTCGAAGACAAAGCGGAATGAATCCGGCCGTTGCATTGAGGCGCGCACTTGAAGTTTAAAATCGACACGAAAAGCTTGAAGTTCAAACTATGGGTCTATTTCCTGCTCTTCGCGGGCTTGCTCATGGCCATTCTTTGGTTGCTCCAAGTGTTCTTTTTGAACAGTTATTACCAATCGATGAAGATTCGGGAAACGAGCAATGTGGCGACCCTCATCGAAAACCTCTACAAGGCCGGGGACCGCACGGAGATCAGGGCGCAGATCACCGACATATACCGCCGGAACGACATGTACATCGAGATCAAGACCGAAAGCGGTCTGCCCATCTTCATCCCAAACATCAACATCGGGAACGGCGACAGCAGCGCCGATGAGGGCAAAACGGACGCAAAATCGGGCGAAAGCGCGGAGCCCGTTCCGGACGGGAACGCAAAAACGAACGCGGGACTGAGCGAAAACACGAAAGCGTCCGACAGCGCCGGGACGGGGGACGGCGGGACGGATTCCCGGGCGTCTTCCACGCCGAACGATGCTGCCGGGGAGAACACGGCGACGACGCCCCACCTGCCTCCCAGCGATTATCAGGCCGAGATCGAAAAGCTGACGCAGGAGCTCATCGCGGGCGAAGAACTGAGCATCAGCAAGCGCGTCACGGATCCGGAAACGGGACTCATCACCTTGGAGTACGCCGCTTATCTCAGTTCCAACGACGAAGACAGGAATATCCTCTTCATTTTTTCTCCGCTCTATCCATTGCAGTCAACCATCGAGATTTTCTCCGGGCAGCTGACCTACATCACGATCATCTCCATGATCATCGCTTTTCTGCTCTCATTTTACCTGTCGGGGAGAATCACGCAACCGCTTTCGGCCATCACCGAGTCGGCGGCCAAATTGGGGAAAGGCGAATACGGCATCGTCTTTGAAGGCGGGCAGTATTCGGAGATCATCCGGCTTGCGGACACCCTCTCCTACACCTCTTTGGAATTGGCCAAGGCCGACAACATGCAGAAAGACATCATCGCGAACGTCAGCCACGATCTGCGAACGCCCCTGACCATGGTCATCTCCTACGCCGAGATGATCCGCGATCTCTCGGGCGAGGATCCGAAAAAACGGACCGAACACCTGCAAGTCATCATCGACGAAGCGGATCGCCTGAACAAGCTGGTCAGCGAACTGCTTGAAATATCGAGAATGCAATCGGGCAAGCAGGAACTCAAGCTTTCGGAATTTTCCCTTAAGGCCACCATCGAGAACCTGTTGCAATCCTACACCGGATACGTGGAACAAGAAGGCTACAAACTCGCTTTCATCAGCCACGGCTCCGGCGTGATTCAGGCGGACGAAGACAGGCTGAAACAGGTGATCGCCAATTTGGTCAGCAACGCGTTCAAATACAGCGGCAGGGACAAAACCGTCGAGGTCAAGATGTTCGATCAGGGGACCCATGTGCGTTGTGAGGTCAGCGATCACGGCATCGGCATCCCCAAGCGGGATCTGAGACACATATGGGAGCGGTACTACAAGTCCAGCACCAACTATCAACGCTCCGACAGCACCGGGCTGGGACTCTCGATCGTAAAGGAAATACTGTTGTTGCACGGCGCCGTTTTCGGCGTGGAAAGCGCGCTGAAAAAAGGCAGCACTTTCTGGTTCGAGATCAAAAAACCGGAATCGGAACCCGAGGATGCGGGGGGAACGAAAAGCGACGCGGCATCCGGCGCGGATGCGCAATCCCCGACCGCACACATCCCGCCGGAGGACGACGGGAGGAAAGAGAGACGTCATGCAGAAAAAGAAGACGGTGTTCGTCTGCCGGGAATGCGGCTATGAAACCCCGAAATGGATGGGACAATGCGTCTGCGGCGCGTGGAACAGCTTC
>JAISML010000001.1 GCA_031276775.1 Eubacteriales Family XIII. Incertae Sedis bacterium
ATGCAGCCAGAGACAACCGCTCTCCGCAAGCAGTTCCCGCGCGGCGATGATGCGGGCGGCGAGCATGGTCAGATAGCGTGAAAGTCCTGTGCCGGCGTCGGCGGTCACATCCCGCCACGTATCGCTGAACACGGTCAGGGGTATCTCCTCCGGGTGTCCGTTTTCCGCGGAGATTCGAAGCACGGAGGTGTAATCGGTCTTTGTGAAAAAGGGCGGATCCATGTAAATCAGATGGATCGCCGATTGCGTGCCGGCGCGGATCCCGGCCAGGAGCGTCTTTGCCACGGCCAGATTGTCGCCGCCGATCAGACGATTCTCCCCAACGCCCGATTTCACGCCCCCGTATCGGTCGAAGATTGCCGCGTAGGACAGTTCTGCATGATCCGTCCTCTCCCATAGCATTCTCGCGTCTTCGGCGATCGCCGGAAACTGTTGCAAAATATCCATCGTGCAACTCTCTTTCCCCGTCACAGTTCTCCCTCCCGACCCAACAATTTCAGAGCCTTTGCGACCGATGCCCTGTGTTCCGGCTTCCGGTGGTGGAGCAGCGCCCGTTGAAGTGTTCGTTCGTCGGGCAGGGCAGGATCGCGGCCGGGCACATGCATCCGCTCGCCCGTAAACGGATCGGAACCTGTGTAATACATGCAGGTGGCAAGGGTGCCGGGCGTGGGATAGAAGTCCTGCACCTGATCCGGAACGAAACCTCCGTGCGATTCGATGTACGAGGCGAGGGCAAACGCGTCCTCCGGCGTACAGCCGGGATGGGCGCTGATAAAGTAAGGGATGAGATATTGGGGATTGCGCGGCGGGATCCCGCCTTGTCCGTCGCTTTTCTTCATCGCGCGTTCGTCGGCGCCGCGAAACTTCCCGGCAAATATTTCAAAACTTTCCCGATCCGGTTTGCGCATACATTTCAGCACATGCGGGACAACGTGCTCGGGTGCGATCTTCAGCATTCCGCTGACATGTTTGCGAACCAGCGTGTCGATGAAGCGATCGCCCGTTTTTTTGTCCGCGAGCACATAATCGTATCGGATGCCTGAACGTATGAACGCTTTTTTGACGCCGGGCACGGCGCGGATCTTCCGGAGCAGTTCCAGGTAATCCGCATGATCGATCCGCAGATGTTTGCAGGGACGGGGGTACAGGCAGTCCCTGCGCTTGCAGGAGCCGGATGCGGTCTGACGTGCGCAGGCCGGTCCTCTGAAATTGGCCGTCGGACCGCCCACATCGTGAATGTAGCCCTTGAATGCGGGAAGCTTCGTGAGCAACGCCGCCTCCCGCAGAACCGATTCGTGGCTTCTGCCTGTGGGCGTCCGTCCCTGATGATAGGTGATCGCGCAGAACGCGCAATTGCCGAAACAACCGCGTACGTGGGCAATGCTGAATTGTATTTCGCGCAATGCGGGTATCGCGTCTTTGCCGTTGTCGTATATGGGATGCTGGTCATAGGCGAAAGGCAGTGCGTAAACGGCGTCCAGTTCCCGGGCGGTGAGCGGCGGCTGCGGCGGATTTTGCAAAATCCAATGGTCGTCCCCGTACTGTTCGACCAAGATTGACGCGCCGATGTCATTGTTGTCATATCTGATGACAAATCCGCGATTGTAAGCCGCCTTTCGTTCCGCGTCCCCCGGCGCCCCGGAATTTTCCGCATCCCCCGCGCCGGGCATGTTTGCGCGGGTTTCGCCGCCGTTTTCAGGTCTGTGGCTCCGCGCGCCGGCTTGTCCCGTCAATGCTTCCCATGACGGCAGTTCCTGCGCGCCGTCCGGCGGCGTACCCCGATGTCGCACCACCGTTCCCCTGACCCATGTGACGTCGCGGGCCCGGAATCCGGCATTCAGCGCGTCCGCGATCTCCGTGATCGCCAATTCGCCCATCCCGTAGACGAGAATGTCCGCTTTCGCGTCCAAAAGAACGGAGCGTCGCACCTTGTCGTCCCAGTAATCGTAATGCGCCAATCGCCGCAGACTGGCCTCGATCCCGCCGAGGATGACGGGTTTGCCTTTGTACGCTTCGCGGCAACGGTTTGCGTAGACGATCAGCGCGCGATCCGGACGCATTCCCGTCTTCCCCCCCGGCGCGAGGCTGTCCCGTCTTCTGCGGTTCTTGTTCGCCGTATAGTTTGCCACCATGGAGTCGACGCTGCCCGAAGTGATCAGGAAACCGAGCCGAGGTTCGCCAAAACGTTTGAAATCTTTCGTGTCCCTCCAATTCGGTTGGGGCAGCACCGCGATTTTATACCCCCGATCCGCGAGCAGACGGCCGATGAGCGCCGTTCCGAACGAGGGATGATCGATATACGGATCCCCGCTGACCAAAACAAAATCCGGCGCGTTCCAACCGCGCCGCGCGACCTCGTGTGCCGTTACGGGTAAAAAATCATTCATACATTCATTCAAGCATGATTCCCGCAGACTGTCAAGCGGGAAAAATTCCGCAATTCCCTTGCAATTGCCGAAAATTAACTTTATAATAGTGCAAGGTTCCAAAACGCATTTGCGTTTGTGATTTGCAGGTATGGCGGAACTGGCAGACGCGCACGGTTCAGGTCCGTGTG
>JAISML010000018.1 GCA_031276775.1 Eubacteriales Family XIII. Incertae Sedis bacterium
TGATCGAAATTGACCGCCCGCGGAACGATGAACCGCAGCCGGGGGAACAGTGATTTGCGGTTTGATGAGGGAGGGCAATATGAAATTCAGCGAAATGACCTATGAACGGATCGACACGGAGGCCGAGTCGAAACAGTACTTTGCGTTTGCGGAGGCGATCAAATCGGCGGAGTCGTTTGAAGCCGCCGACGCCGCGTACCTCGCTTACGATCGCGCGGTGGGTCATGCGGACACGCTCTTTGCGATTGCGGGCATCCGTCATCTTTTGGATCGGGAGGATGTCTTTTACAGGCAGGAAAATCTGTTTTGCGGACAGGCGGACGCGGAACTCGGATCCGGGAGAAATGCCGTCGCGGCGGCGATCCTGGATTCCCCGTTCCGTGATGCGTTTGCCGCAAAATACGGGGAAATTTTGCTCGTCAAGTTGCGCAACGCGTCCGATGCGCAAAATCCCCTCATCGTCGAGGAACGCAAGACCGAGAACAAATTGACGAATGAATACGACGATGTTCTTCTGGAAGCGAAGGTGCCTTGGGAGGGGCGCCTGCTCACGCAACACGAGATGTCGGAGCATAAATTCACGGCGGATGACGGCGTCCGGTATCGCGCGTGGTGCGCGAGCGGGGAAACCTACCTCAATTGCGGTGCGGAATTGGATCGAATCTTCGACGAATTGGTCAAAACGCGCACCGCCGCCGCGCGCAAGCTCGGATATGAAAATTTCATTCCGCTCGCTTACAGGCGGATGCAAAGGGATTGGTTTTCCCGGGACGATCTGCCGCCGTTCAGGGCGGCGGTGAAAGAATGCATCGTACCTTTGACCGTTCGGTTGAAGCGCGCGCAGGCCGATCGCCTCGGCGTGGCTTACCCGATGAACTTTGCGGACAACACCATGACGTTCCGAAGCGGTATCCCGCAGCCCGCCGGCACACAGGAAGACACTTTTCGTTCCGCCGTTCGGGCGTTTCGCGAACTTTCGCCGGAAACAGCGGAATTCATCGGCTTTCTGACGGAGCATGAGTGCTTTGACGTGTCGCAGCGGGCAGCCAAGTCCTCGGGCGGATTTGTGACCTTCCTGCCGGACTTCCGCGCGCCGTTTCTCTTTTCGCACTTCAGCGGGGAAGTTACCGATGTAAATTCGATCATGCATGAGGGCGGTCACGCTTTCGCAGGGTACATGTCCCGCAATATCGTTCCCGCGCCGCTGCGGGAACCGCCTTTGGATACCGCCGAAATACATTCGCAGGCGATGGAATTCTTCCTGCTGCCGCAGGCGGAACTCTTTTGCGGACAGGATGCGCTCAAGTTTCGCGTCGAGCATTTGACGGACGCGTTTACCATGATACCGTACGGGGTCATGGTGGACGAATTTCAGCATCTCCTCTATGAGCGCCCGGAGTGGTCGCCGGAGGAGCGGCATGATGCATGGCGCGAATTGATGGGGGAATACACGCCGTGGCTGCGGCTCGGGGACATCCCGTTTTACGGGGACGGGCGGCATTGGCAGCGTCAACCGCACATTTACACCGATCCGTTTTACTACATCGACTATGTGCTGTCCCAGATCGTTGCGCTCCGTTTTTGGGCGGCTTCGCGCGCGGATTTCGGCGACGCGTGGCGCAGATATCTGGAACTTGTGAAACAGGGGGGAAAGAAGAACTTCATTGAGCTCGTGGAAATCGCGGGATTTGAGTCTCCTTTTGCGGCAGAGACGCTCAAACGGATCGCGGACAGCGCAACGGCTTGGCTTTCCGGCGTGGATCTGTCCGCTTTGAAATGAAAGGGGTGGGGGATATGTCGCTCAGGGAAACCATTCGCAGGATCGGGACTCTCATAGATCCCGGCCGGATGGATCGTTGCGTCCGCGCGCTCAACGCCTACGAGCGCTATATCGCGTCGGACGGATTCCGCAGAGCCGCGCAATGGGTTCAGGATTATCTGGCGGATGAGGGAATCCGCGCCGAAATCAAATCCTATCCCGCGGAAGAGGGTTTGTTCTACGAGACGATGCCGAGTCCGTATGTCTGGGAATGCAGGGCTGCCTGGTGTGAACTTGCGGACGACGGCAACCGCAGAATTGCCGACCGCGCGTCGCGGCGGAGCTCCGTATTCGAAGGAAGCGGCGCCTGCCCGGAAATGCCCGAACCTGCGGAATTCATGCGCGTGGACAAGGCGGACGAGCATCTGTGGGACGGCGCGGATTTTACGGGAAAAGTTGTGTTCTTGGATGGGATAAGACCCGACGATGTGCGTTGGATTTTTGAAAAACGGGGCGCAATCGGTTTTGTGTGCGTCAGCCGCCCCGTCCCCGGACGGGAAGACGCCATGTACTGGAGCGCTGTCGTCTCGGCGTTTTGGGAACCGTATTTCGGTTTCTCCGTCAGTCCGAAAGAGGCGGACCGGATACGCGCCCATTTCGCCGGGCTCGCCAAGGAAGGCAGGAAGCCGCGCGTAAGATGCTTTGTGGATTCTGTGCGGCATGACGGCTCTTTTGAACTTCTCACGGCGTTGTTGCGGGGTGAAACGGAGGAGGAAATTCTGCTCACCGCGCATATGTGCCATCCGCAAAACAGTTGCAACGACAATCTCTCAGGCGTTTCGGCCGCGCTTGAATCGTTTCGCGTTCTCGATCGGATGCTGAAGCGCGGCGTCCTGCCTCCTTTGAAGCGCGGCGTCCGTCTGTTGCTCGTGCCCGAGATGCTTGGCAGCTATGCGTACATCCGGGAGCGCAAAGAACAGGGAACCCTTCCGCAGATACTCGCGGGCGTCAATCTCGACATGGTGGGCGCGTCGCAGGATGGCCACAACGGTCCGCTTACGCTGAACGAATCGCCGCACAGTCTGCCGAGTTTTGTCGGCGGTCTTGGGAAAGCCATCTTGGAGGAGTTGCGGAAAGATGCGTTTGGCATGACGAAGATCGATTGCGTACCGATCTTCAACAGTGCGATCGTCGAGTACCACGGCGGCAGCGATCACGCGCAATGGACGGATCCGCTCGTAAATGTGCCCATGCCGATGTTGAACCAATTGCCGGACAAGTATTATCACACGGACGCGGATTTGCCCGAAACGCTCGATCCTTTCATTTTGCACAAATCCGGGACATTGGCGGCTTCTTTCGTCTATACGCTCGCAACGTTGTCGATCGGGGATCTGCCGTTGATCATGCACCATGTTTCGGAGCTTCTCCTCAACAGGCTCGGCAAGGCCGCCGAGGCTTTTGACGCAGGGGAGTACACGCCCGAACTTTGCGCGCGCATGTTTGATCGGTACAGGGAATATTACGGCGGAATCTGCGGATCCTACGCGCGTTTCTTCAACGGGGAAGAGCGGGAATCGGTTTGCCGGTTGGCGGAGGAGGAACGCTTGCGGCTTGATCGCATCGCGGAGCTGACCGTCGCGCGCGTCTGCGGGCTCCCCAAGGCAAGCCGGCTGCAGGAACTCGCGCACCCAAAGTACGACGCCGTACCGACGCGATCCTTTCTCGGCCAAGGGCATTACATCGCGGACGACGGCGGACAAATTGCGGACAGGATACCGGGCGGTTCCGAAAAGTACGGGGATTTTTATGGGAAGTTCAAAGAACGCGGGGACGAAGGGATGCCGAATCCCGCGCAGCATCAACTCGTGTATTACAT
>JAISML010000020.1 GCA_031276775.1 Eubacteriales Family XIII. Incertae Sedis bacterium
ACAAAAGCCCCTCCTGAAATCGGATGTTGTTTTGGGTCAACACGCTTCTTCGAATCAGTTTTGCGCACGCGGACCCGGGAAATTTCGGCAGGGAGGCCAAATGATCGAGCGCCGCCGCCTTGGGCGCACCTTTCAATTTGCCCCGATCCGGCATGGAACCGACATCCGTCTTTTTCCCGTCGGGAAAGACCTTCGACATTTGCAGAAAAATCAGATCCTCCGGGCAAGCCCGCGCTGCGGCGCGCTCTATCTCTGCCAACGAATTTTCTTCGATCCAATCATCCCCGTCGACGAACAGCAACCATTCTCCCGAAGCCGCCCGTACGCCGGCGTTGCGCGCGTCGGAGAGTCCGCCGTTCTCCTTGTGAATGACGGAGATGTTTTGAAACGCGAGGGCATAATCGTCGCATATCCCGGGGGAAGCGTCCGTCGAGCCGTCATCCACCAGGATGATCTCCGTGCGCTTTGCCGCCTGGCTTGCGATGCTGTCAACGCATGCGTTCAAATACGCGGCCACATTGTGGACGGGGATGACGATGCTGATCGTGTACGGCGCCGGTGAACCCATATCCTGTCCCGCTTCCATCAAGAAATATCCTGTCCCGCTTCCAATCAGAGGAAGCTTTTGTATATCCCGATCATCGCGTCCAGCGCCTTGTCGATCGCGTAAGGGCGGATCGCAAGGGCTGCCGCATTCCCCGCGCGCGATCTTCCGGAGGGATCTTCGATGAGCGGGCGGATCTTGCTGGCAAACGCGCCGACGTCGCCGACCGGCGCGAGAAAGCCGGTTCTGCCGTCTTCGATGAGATCACGGTGACCGCGGATGTCCGTCGCGACCACAGGCAAGCCGCAGGCCATCGCCTCCATCACGTTGACGGGCAGACCCTCCCGCAAACTCGAACAGACCGCGATGTCGCACATCGGCAGCAGTTTGTCCACATCGTCCCGCCGACCGAGAAAATCCACCTGTGCCGCGACGCCGATCTTCCGCGCGTATGTTTGATACGCGCCTTTCATACCGTCTCCGCCGACCAAGAGCAGTCTCACGTCCGGAAGCCGGCTGTCCCCGGCGCCCGCGCTTGTGTTGCGCGCCCGTTCCCGCGCAACAAACGCCTCCCGATCCTGCCGGACGCGCTTCAGCGCGTCCATAAGAAACCGTTGATTTTTGTTCCTGTTCAGCTCCGCCACACAGATGAGCAGCACCTCGTCCCCGGCGTACCCGCAGACTTTCCGATACCGTATTTTGTCCCCGCGGCCGGGCGGGAAAAAGCGTGCGCCGTCGTAGCCCACGCCGCGCGAAAGAAAGGTCCGCTTCGCGCGCAGCCTGTCCCTCGCCGTTTCATAATCCTCCGCGTTGACGGCAATCAGTCCGTCCGTGAACCGCGAGAGGAATTTTTCGATCGGGTAGTAGAGAAGCCGACCTGACGCGGAACCGCCTTTCATAAAATGGAAGCCGTGCGCCGTGTAGAGAACGATCGTTCCGCTCCGGCGGTATTTGCGCGCCGCAAGCCGCGTAAGCGCGCCGCCTACCGGCGTGTGGCAGTGAATCAGGGCGAAATGATGCTGCCGCAGCAGCGCCGCGAGTTGCCTGCGGGCGCGCAGATTTTCCGGGCGAAACGGGTTCCTCCGCATGTCGATGCGTATCTTTCGGTCGCAATACGGGATCTGCGCATCGCCGTTTGCCGCCACGTACGTTTCGTAACCGTTGTCGCGGAACCATTTCAGATAGGGCAGATGGAATGCCGTGATATGCGCGTCCACGGTCGCCGCAAACAGGACTTTCCCGGCTTTGCCGTCCGTCATCCTTCCACAACGACGGCCGTACCGCTGACGGTCACCATCAGCATGTTGCCCTGCTGTCCGAGCACCTCATAATCGAGATCCACGCCGACGACCGCATTGGCGCCCATCCGCTGCGCCCTGTCTATCATCTCGCCGATCGCGGTCTCTCTGGCCTGAACCAATTCATTTTCATAGCCTTCCGAACGTCCGCCGAAAAAATTGCGCAGGCCCGCGCCGAGATCCTTGATGAAGTCCACGCCGCTGATGACCTCTCCGACGACGAGACCCCTGTATTCGACGATCCGCATGCCTTCGATGCCGGGTGTTGTTGTAACGATCATTGTATCCTCCGTTTCTCCGCGCCGAGACGCGATTCGTTTCGCTTGTCCACCGGGCTTTCGCGCAATGACCGGCAGACTTTGCAACTGCGCTTTCCTGTGCGGCAAATTGCGGCAGAATGCAACCTTCCCTATCCACAGGCGGCGATCCGTTCGCAGACATACCGCACGTCGTCCTCCGTCAAATTTGTGGAACACGGAACGTTTAAGATATGACGCTCCCAATAATGGGCTTTTTCGATATCGTAAGCGCGCGACGCGCAATAGGGTTTCTGTGTGTGGACAAGCTTCCAGACGGGACGGCATTGAATCCCTTCGGCGATCAGCGTCCGCATGATGCGATCCCGGCGATCCTCTTCCTCAAACAACAGCGAATAAAACCATCGGTTGGGACGCAGACCTTCCCCGAACGGAAAGAGGCTCAGGCCCCGGATGCCTTGCAGATATTGCGCGTACAGATCGTAATTGCGCCGTTTGATCGCCACGAAGTTTTCCAACTCGCCGATTTGGCTCACACCCAAGGCGGCTTGCAGATTCAGCATGCGGTAATTGTATCCCACCTCGTCGTGCCTGAAATACAGCGCGTCGTCCCGCGCGGTGGCAGTCAGGTACCTCGCCCGGCCGATGCAGGCTCTCCCTTCGGAACCGGAACCCGCGACGATCATCCCGCCGCCGCCGGTGGTGATGATCTTGTTGGCGTTGAAAGAAAAAACCCCCATGTCCCCGATGGTTCCCGCATGTCTGCCCGCATATTCGCCGGACGCGTAAAAGCTGCCCATCGCTTCGGTGGCGTCCTCCAAGACTTTGAGACCGTACCGCGCCGCCGTGTCCATGATCGCCGCCATGTCCGCGAGATTCCCAAAGACATGCACAGGGATGACGGCCTTGACGGCATTGCCTGTGGCGTTGTCGATGAGTCTGCCCGCTTCGACGCGGCACTCATCACGGCAGAACCGTTCCAGCTTCACGGGATCGAGGCACAGACCGCCGTCACAGTCCATGAAGATCGGTTCCGCGCCGAGATAGCGCACGGGGTTTACGGCGGCGATAAACGTGAGGGTGGGCACGATGACCGCGTCTCCGGGACCGACGCCCAGGATCCGCAACGCCGCGTGAAGCCCCGCGGTGCCGCTTTGACACGCCACAGCCTCCGGAACGCCGACATAGGCCGCCGTCTTTTCCTCAAACGCGGCAATAAAACCGCCGCCCGTGGAGACCCAACCCGTCTCCACGCATTGCCTCAGGTGATCGGCGATTTCGATATTCAAATTCGGCACGCTTAACGGTATCTCCCTCATGCGAATATTATCTCATACATTGCGCCCAAATCAAACTCATTTCCGCGCAAGTCGCGCGTTCGGCGAATCGCACGTTCACAACAGTTCAGGGCGTTGCCCTGCGGGGATTTGACCGTCCGGAACCCATGGCCGGCAAAACCCCCGCCGCCCACTCTTACAGATTGTATTCTTTCTTCACATCGGCAAGCGCCTCGTCGAGCGATCGGATCACCCGCCCGATGCTTTCGTCGGAAAGCACGGCCGGCGGTTCGATGCGGACGGTCTTGGCGTTGACCAGCGTGCCCGCCGTCATGATATGGCGTTCAAACAGCCCTTTCGTGACCGAATAGCCGATCTCCGCTTCCGGGAATTCCATGCAGATGAGCAGTCCGGCGCCCCGGAACGATCGGAGTACCGTAGGATATTTTTTCTGAAGCTCCCCCAGTTTTGTCATGAAGTACGCGCCTTTTTCCCTGCACACCTTCGGGATATCGTTTTCGAGCATGAATTTTATGGTGGCGATGGCCGCGGAGCAGGCGAGCGGATTGCCGCCGAACGTCGGAGAACCGAGTATCCACGGATTGTCGATGAGTTTGTCCACCCACATTTTCGGTCTTGCGATGATGCCGGTGATGGGCATGATGCCGCCCCCGTAGGCCTTGCCGTAGGTCATGATGTCCGGCGTGACGTCTTCCACTTCGCATCTCCAGAGCGTACCCGTGCGCCCCATGCCCGTTTGAATTTCATCGACGATCATCGCGACGCCGTACTTGTCGCAGATCGCCCGAACATCGGTGAGATAGCCGTCCGGCGGAATGATGACGCCGGCTTCCCCCTGAATCGGCTCGATGATGACGCCCGCAACTTTCTCGCCGACGGTTTGAAGATTTCTGACGGCGACTTCCATCGCGGCGGCATTGCCGTATTCGACGTGTTGCACCTGCTGAATCATCGGGGCATAGTCTTCTCTGTACGCGCCTTTGCCGCCCATGGAGATCGCCCCCATGGATTTTCCGTGAAACGCGCCGACGGTCGAGATGTACCATCTGCCGCCCGTCGCCAACCGCGCCAACTTCAGCGCCATTTCCACCGCTTCCGCCCCGCCGTTCGTGAAAAAGCAATACTGCAGATCGCCGGGCGTGATGAGCGCCGTCAGCCGCGCGAGATAGCCGCGCAGCGGATCGATCAGTTCCTGCGAATGCAACGCATACCGCGAAAGCTGCGCCTGCACCGTTTTCAGTATCTCCGGATTTCTGTGGCCGCACGTGTAGATGCCAAAGCCGCCAAGACAGTCGATGAACTGCACACCGTTCAAGTCCTCAAAATGATCGACGGAATCGGTCCACTCGATGAAAGCCGCGTCCGTGGATACGGACTTTCTGTATTCAAGCCAGCCGGGATTGACGTTCTCGTTGAAATTCGAGATGGATTCATCGTGGATCTGCTTTTTTTCGGCGTCCGTGAGGGATGCTTTCTCAATGAATTCCACCACTTTGCGGGCTTCTTTCAAGGCCAATGTTTTGTCTGTTTTCGTCATGGCTGATACCTCCTATGCACTGTAATACCATGTTCATACGAATCATATTTTACAGTTTAATTCAAAGATCGTGCCAACCCCGGAATTCTTCGCGGTTTTCGACGGACGCGCCCGCCGCGCGTTGTGCGGAAACCCGTTTTCCCGGAACCGCGCATGATCGGCTTTGCGCGCAAACGTCCCAATCTTCCATTCCGTGCGATTGCGTTCTCACATTTGCGACACAACGCTTCCGCACGCAACTGTTTTCGGCGCGCAGCCTGTGATATAATGTACCTATGAAAGACACACTTCAAAAACGGGTCCTGATCCTCGCCTTGTACGCAGGGGAAATCATGATGAAAAGCGGCGCCGAAATATACCGCGTCGAGGATACCATCGTACGCATCTGCCGCGCGTGCCGCATCGATTACGTGGAGTGTTTTGCCACGACCACGGGCATCTTTCTCTCGCTTGACAGCGGCAGGGATGAAAACGACATGCACACGTTCATCAAACGGATCGGGGGGACGGGCATCGATCTGCTGAAAATATCGAGGATCAACCATTTTTCCAGAGTGTTCACGACCACCGACCTCAGCGTGGCGGACGGTTTTGAGCAACTTCGGGAGATCAATGCCGCAAAATCCATGAGCGTATGGATCCGGATCCTTGGGGCGATGCTCGTCGGAGCTTTCCTTGCCCCCTACTTTGGGGCGAGCATCCTGGACATGACCTGCGCCGCCATCACTTCCGGTCTGAGCTATTGCATCGCTTTGGGCATTGAAAAGCTGCGGTTTCCAAGCTTTATCCGCATTTTTGTCAGTTGCGCCGGCTGTGCTTTGCTCGTACTTTCCCTATCCTCTCTCGGTCTCGGCCACAGCGTTTCCCCCGTTTTGATCGGAGGCACCGCCATCTTCATGCCCGGCGTCGCCATCACAAATGCCGCGCGGGACATGCTCTCCGGCGACATGCTCTCCGGCGTCGCGCGTTTCACGGAAGCGCTGATTGCCGCCGTGGCAATTGCGGGGGGCATCGGCGCAATGATGAAGATCTGGTTTCTGTTGGGCGGGGAAATCGCCCCGGACGACAGCGTGGAATACGAACCGGGTTTTTTCTTCCTGTTCGGCTTTTTCACGACCGTCGGGTTTTGCATCCTGTTCAACGCGCCAAAGAAACTGATCCCTCTCATAAGCGGCATCGGCGCGGTGGGAATGTTCGCCATGGCGTTTGGCGTTCACCTGGGGTACGGCGCGGTCGGTTCCGCTTTCATCGGTTCCTGCATCGTCGCCATCCTTGCCGAATGCTCGTCAAGAGCGGGACGGGACGCAACCACGGTATTCATTCTGCCCGGCATCATTCCGTTCGTGCCGGGCGCCACCATTTACAAAACGATGGAAAACATTTTGGACGGGAACTTCGCGTCCGCGACTTCCAACGGCGTGGAAACCTTTGCCACCGCCGGCAGCATTGCCGTCGCGCTCATTCTCATCGCTTCCGTCGTCAGACTGTTCAATGCCTTGCTGCGCAGAATCAGACATTTGCCGGACAAATCGGAACACTGACGCGGGAAGACTACCGTTTCCGTCTGCTCCCGCCCGCCGCTACGTTCATGCGCGTGAGCGCTTTGTTGAAAGATATCCTGGCTTTCAGTATGTCGGTCTCGTCCGCGTCTTTGTGCGTCCTCAGCCAGGCTTCAGCCGTTTCCTTGTGCGATTTTGAACGTTCCACATCTATCTCCCCCGGCCATTCCGCCGAGTCGGTGAAGATCGTGATCTCCGTTTTCACATCTATGAATCCGCCCGAGATCGCGCCCACCTTAAAATCCTTGCTCCCCGCTTCCTGTATCCAAATCTCACCGATGTCCAAAAGCTTGCAGGCCCACGAATGGCGCGCCATGAAGCCCTCGTCCCCCGACAGTGTGCGGACGATGACCAATTCCACGTCGTTGTCGTAAAACAGACGCTCGGGCGTCACAATTTCCAATCGGATGCTGTCAGCCATTTTGGGGATCCTCTGCCGTTTCCATGCGCTTCAGGTTTTTGCGCGTCATTTCCGCGCACGTTCGATCACTTCGTCGATGCCGCCCGCAAACAGGAACAACCCTTCGGGTATCCCGTCGTGTTTGCCGTCCAAGATCTCGCGGAAGCCCCGAACCGTCTCCTTGATGGGCAGATATTTGCCGGGCATGCCCGTAAAAGCTTCCGCGACGCTGAAAGGCTGCGACAGGAAACGCTGTATCTTTCTCGCCCTGCCCACAATGAGTTTGTCGGAATCGGACAGCTCGTCCATGCCGAGAATGGCGATGATGTCCTGCAAATCCTTGTACCGTTGCAACACTTCCTGCACTTCCCGCGCCGTATTGTAATGTTCCTCGCCGATGATCAGCGGATCCATGATGCGGGAGGTGGATTCCAGCGGATCGACGGCGGGATAGATGCCGAGCTCCGTGATGGCTCTGGAGAGTACCGTCGTTGCGTCCAAATGCGCGAACGTGGTGGCCGGGGCAGGGTCGGTCATATCGTCGGCCGGCACGTATATGGCCTGACCCGACGTGATGGAACCTATCTTCGTGGAGGTGATGCGCTCCTGCAACGCGCCCATCTCCGTCGCGAGGGTGGGCTGATATCCCACGGAGGACGGCACGCGCCCCAACAGCGCGGACACTTCCGAACCCGCCTGCGTAAACCGGAAGATATTGTCGATGAACAGCAGGACGTCCTGCCCTTCCTCATCCCGGAAGTATTCCGCCATGGTGAGTCCCGTGAGCGCCACCCGCATCCGCGCGCCGGGCGGCTCGTTCATCTGCCCGAATACCATGGCCGTCTTTTCGATGACGCCGGATTCGATCATTTCGTAAGAGAGATCGGTCCCTTCCCGTGTGCGCTCCCCGACGCCGGCAAAGACGGAAATGCCGCCGTGTTCCTTGGCGATGTTTCGAATCAGTTCCTGAATCAAGACGGTTTTCCCCACCCCGGCTCCGCCAAAAAGACCGACTTTGCCGCCGCGCGTGTAAGGCGCAATCAGATCCACCACCTTGATGCCCGTTTCAAAAATTTGCGCCGTCGTATCCTGATCTTCGAAAGAGGGCGCGGCTCTG
>JAISML010000047.1 GCA_031276775.1 Eubacteriales Family XIII. Incertae Sedis bacterium
CATCTTCAACACGCGCAGTCCGTACGAACTCGAGGCCTTGCCCGAGCTGGAACCGTTGAAAATGCAATATGATCTGTACCAAAACATGCAGTCTTCGACGACGTCGGGCATACAGAAGATCGATCGGATCGATGCGTTTTGGCGCACAAACACGCACACGGCGGCGACGAACCGGGCGGACGCCGACCTGAATGTCCTGCAGGGTTACTACGCGGTCATCAGCCGGGAGGAAGACGCGAAGGATCAAATGACGGCGGTGCAGAGCGTCATGGCCGCCGTGGACGCCGCGCGGCGCGCGGAAGTGTTCACGATCGTGGAGGGCTCGTTGACCTCATTTATCGAAGATGCGGAGAGGGCGCTGGAGGGAGGGCTGACGGACAGCGATCTGAAATCGGCGCTGAACGACAGTCTGACGAATGTACAGACGTCTTTGAGCGAGGAGGAAGGCAAACGTTTGGCTGTGGGCGTCACGGTGCTTTCCGCCGCGCGGTTTGACGCGTCGAATGAATTGATTGCGAATGCCGCCGCGAACAATTACGCGGCCTGCGACGGAAGCACGGCGAAATTGGTGGACTTGTCGAGCATTGAAAGCGGTCAGATCAAGCATCAGGCGTCGGAGGCGGGTCTGCTTGCCGACGCTTTGATCCCGGATGCGACGGTCCGTTTGATACAGGCGCTCGAATCGGGCGAAAACGCGCAGTACCGATCGGCGGTGTCCGCCCAGTCCGCGGGGGCGACGCTCCGTGCCATCGTCTCCGATTACCGCGCCACGCTCAACGCGGCGCGCGGCGAACTGGAATCTTTCATCACGGCGTACGCGAATCGGATCATCGCGGAAGACAGTGTCGCTTTCATCAATTTGCGTCTGGAAGAAACGAAACTGTGGTTTGACAACATACCGGGCGGGGCGTTTTCCTCGGAAGCGCAGACGTGCGTCAACAGTCACATCGAGTTCCTCACAGCCTTGAAGCGTCAACTGGAAATCGCGCTCGGCGGCAGCGCCCTCGATCAGATGACGCAGGAGAAAGCCGCGCTTCAGGACGACTACCTGGCCGCCTTGGACAAAAACGATCTGACGGGCGCGCAGGACATTCAAAAGCGCATGGAAGCCTTGGACACGCAGATTGCGGCGGCCGAGAACGAAACGAACGCGCAGATGTCGGCGCTCGAACAGGAGATCGCCGATCTTCAGAGGCGGATAGACGAGGCGGGAGGCGGCGAAAACGCGACGGCGCTGCAACACGAGGCGGATATGCTCGCCGCACAGTTGCGCGCGCTTGCGGCCACCCTCTCTTCGAGTTCCGTCGGAAACCTCGCGGCGAATCTGCGCAGCAACGCGCTGGAGATCATCGCAAACGGAGGGAACATCGCCGATCTCGACAACGCCATCGCTTCCCTCGGCGAAATGATGGAGCTGAATTTCAAGGTCGTGTTTCCCGCTTTAAAGGATGTCTACGACGCGATGCGGAAGAAACATGCGCTCGAGGGCAGCAATGCGTTCGCGGGACAGATCGAGACGGTGGAAAGCTTGATCACCGACAACCGGTCCGCTTACGAGGCTTCGCTCGCGGGTGAGAAAGACGGGGATGCGCTCGGCGATCTGGCCGGCGCGTATTTCGACGCGTCGGATTCCGGAGGGGCGGGTTCCCTTGGCGGCGGAACGGGTTCTCCCGGTGACGGAACGGGTTCCGATCTTGGCGCGGGCGGAAGCGGCGGTTTGTCGGGCGAGGGCGCGATCGCCTACATCAACGCGCTGAAAGAATACGCGGACGCGACCGGCAGCGGCGCCGCGCGGAACCTCATGCGATCCGAGGCGCAGAAACAATTTGCGCTCGGCAACAAATTCGTCTACAAGAAATTGGACGATCCCTCCGCGCAATATCTGCCTGTTTCCGCCGTCGCCGCTTGGCGCAACATGCGCTACGTGTGGAACCGAAATCTGAACAAGGCGGTGTTGACGCGCGGCGCGGACTATTACGCGTTTACGGCTTGGTCGGATCGCGTGACGCGCAGCCGTGATGAGGGGAAAACGGATTTTATGGAGTCCATGGCGGGCTTTCTGGGTTGCGTGTACCTCCCCGGGAGCTATACCGAAAAGACTTTTGAATGCGAACCCGTATATCTGCCCGACTCCGATCTCGGCATTCTCATGAGTGAGGATATCCGGGAGATGTCGGATGAACTGTTGGAGCGTTTCATGCAATAACGCTTGCGGAATGGGCGCAAAGCGCAAAAGGAAAACAAATGGCGGACTATTCAATCATATCGGATATCAGCGCGTACGTCGTAAAGACGCTCAGGGACAGGATGTGCCCGGAACCCATCCCGTCCCCGAACAACATAGACGTATCGTCGCCGACGGAGCAGGATGTTGACTACATCCTCGGTCTTTATCTTTACGACATCGCCGAGGAGTTGGAACTGACGACCTCATCCCTTATCAAGGCCGGAGCCACGCGGTTGATGAAAGCTCCGAAACCTTACGCGCTCTACTACATGCTGTTCATCAACGGTTCGTCCCAGATGGGGTTGAAGGCGCATGACATTCAGAAGATCATCGGTCGGGCGGCCCAGGTCGTCAACGACGGGAATGTGATTGAGCCGCGTGTCATCCAACCGTGGTTGGAATCCGATGAAGCTCCGATCGTCATCACGCCCGCGCGCATGCCGCTCGATGAAAAAGTGCGCGTGTGGTCGGCGATCAACAAACCGTATCAGGTCAGTCTGTTCTACAGGGTGTCGCCTGTGCTGCTGTCGAGTGAGATCGTCGTAGATCCGCCGCGCGTGACGGAAGCCGCGTTCAACCTCGAAGTGGGATAAGGAATCGGAAAGAAAGGAAAGGAGCGTTGCCATGGCGGACGCGACAATTACATACAGAGTGGATTTGGCTGTGTCGTTCACGGATCGGACGACGGGCAGGCCCGCAGTCGGCAGCGTGACCTTGACGCGGGACGGCGCAAACGCCCATTTCCGCACAAGTCCTGATGGGTTCGCGCTGTTTACGAACACGGATCGTGCGGATTTCATGCTCGGCGTAAGCATGTCCGGATACGAGCGCGAGGAAATTTGGGTCGAATACGCGTCGCTCGACGCGCGGTTGCCGTATTTGGAAGCGTACCTGATTCCGCAGGATGCGTTCGGGGAGGATTATATGACGGTCGACGCCGGCGTTGCGGGACTGACCGCCGCCGACGCGGTGTGCGCGGAAGCGTCCGCATGGATCGTCTCAGATGTCGATGCGCGCAAGCGTTTGATGACCGTGCAGAACATCCACAGGAAAGAGATCGGAGGGCGGCATTACGGGATCGTCGCAAAGGACGGGACAAGTTATGTCCCGATCGAGATCCAAAGCAAGACGGCGGGAGAGGACGTCTACCGCACGGACGTTGCGCCGAAGGAAGACGTGACGGGTCTGCGTTTGGCCCACCGCGTGACCGGCCGGGTGCGTGACGGAACCTGTCTGCTCCGCATTCCGGGCAGACGCAAGGTTTGGATACTCCGTGCCGAGATCGAAGGCAAGAGTGAGTTTCGGCTCTTGGATATGGATGAAACGGCAGGGAGGGCGATCGGCGGACGGATGGGCATAGACGAGATCATGAGCCGCCCCGCGCCCGATATGTCCGATACGCGTACATGCGATGCGGCAATGAAAGGAGGGTAGCGTTGCGTAAGACAACAAGTGTCTTATTCACATAAAAAAACAGTGGGAACGAGTTCGTCTTTTGACTGAACAGAAAGGAGGGGTTTGGATAGCTCTCCAAACCGAATCAAACATGGCTGAATATTTATCACCGGGGATCTATGTGGAAGAGTATGATTCTTCGCCGCGCTCCATCGAGGGTGTAGGCACGAGTACGGCAGGCTTTGTCGGCATTGCGGAAAAAGGCCCGACGACGGGCGTACCTCAGCTTGTCACGAGTTTTGCCGACTATTTGAGGCAGTACGGCGGTTATCTGAGTGCGCATACGCACGGCGCGTATCGGTTTTTGCCTTATGCGGTCGAGCAGTTTTTCGCCAACGGCGGTACGCGTTGCTACATCAGCCGCGTGATCCCGTCGGACGCCAAATCTGCGGTCGGCGCACAGGGCGTCTTGTCGTTCACTGCCGCCAACGAAGGGAAATGGGGCAATCGCATCACGGTTTCCATCACCGCGACGAACAAACGCAAACTCCAGATACTGGAAGCCGTCGGCGACAGAACCTTTAAGGCAAAATCGGTCGTCGGGTTCAAGGAAGGCGACATTGTGACGCTTGGGGATGAGGTCAACCGCATCGCCACCATTCTTGAAAACAACATCACGTTCGAGAACGCGTTCGACGCGGATCCCGTGGACGACGCCCTCGTGCCCAGGACGTGGATTTATTCCGCGGAACTGGAAATTTCCGTGCAGAGCGACGGCTATGCGGAGCATTTCAGAAGCGTTGATCTGAATCCGGATTCCGTCGATTACGTTCTGCGCAGACTCGCGGGCAGCGCGATCGTCAAAGTTGCGGCGGAACCCGCGAATGCTGTCGTCCTCCCGATCAGTCAGATCTTCGACGACGGGGTCGACAAAGGAACCATCGCATTTTCGGGAGGCGCGGACGGCACGATCGCTTCGGCGAACGCAGGAACATTTATCGGCGTCGACAATGGACCGGGTCGGCGCACAGGCATCGAATCGTTCAAGGAAAACAACATCGTCAGTCTGATAGCCGTCCCGGGCGTCACCATTCCCGAGGTACTCGTCGCGCTCACGACGCATTGCGAAAACGAGAAAAATCGGTTTGCCGTGATTGACGTTCCGATCGATACGGTCAAGACGGGCGAGATCGCGGAGTACCGTGAGATCGTCGATTCGACTTACGCGGCGATCTATCATCCGTGGGTACAGATCTACGATCGTCTCGCGCAAGCGCCGGCTTTCGTGCCTCCGTGCGGATCCGTCCTCGGCATCTACTCGCGTACCGACATCGAACGCGGCGTGCACAAAGCGCCCGCCAACGAGGTCGTGCGTTGTTCCGGTCTTTCCACAAACTATACCTCGAAAGAGCAGGACGTTCTGAACCCGATCGGCGTCAACCTCATCCGCGCCTTGCCCGGACAGGGCATTCGCGTGTGGGGCGCGCGTACGGCCAGTTCCGACTCCCGCTTTAAGTATGTCAATGTGCGCCGCCTGTTCATCTATGTGGAGGAATCGATCAGGAACTCCACGAGTTGGGTCGTGTTTGAACCGAACAGCGCGGATCTTTGGAGCCGCGTCAGGATGACGATCGACTCTTTCCTCGGCGGACTTTACGCGAGCGGCATGCTTGCCGGAGATTCGCCCGACCAGGGATATTTCGTGGACATCGGGCCGACCACAATGACGCGCGACGACATTGAAAACGGTCGTCTGATCTGCAACGTCGGCATCGCGCCCGTCAAACCGGCCGAGTTTGTGATCTTCCGCGTGACGCAGTTTACGGCGGAAGCGGGCGGCAGCGGCGGCGGCGAGGAATGATCGTTGCAAAACGCTTTCCGAAACCAAAGTATTTGAAAGGAGAATAAATCATGGCATTTGGATCAACAACAGAAGCAAAACCTGCCGGAGGCGCCAACGCATATCCCTATACAAAAATGAATTTCGCCGTTTCCATCTCAAGCCAGGCGGGAGAAGCGGCATTCAGCGAAATATCGGGACTCGACGCGACGGTGGACGTGATCGAATTCAGGCAGGGCAACGCGGCCAGTCTCGCGCCCTCAAAGATACCGGGGCTTGTCAAACATGGAAACCTGACGATGAAATTCGGCATTACTTCCTCGACGAATTTCCGGAACTGGATTTTCAGTTGCATCAATCATCAGCGGGCGGGATCCATTCGCACCGACATCGTCATCGAGTTGATCGACATCAGGACTCAGATGATCACGACGCTGAGAGACGCGGCCACATCGGGCAACATGGCTTGGGTGTTGAAAAACGCTTGGGTCACGAAGTACACCGGCACGGATTTGAACGCTCTGCAGAGCGAGGTCGCGATCGAAACGATCGAGGTCGCCTACGAGTACATGGACAGCATTCCGCAACCGACTTCGTAGATCGGTTGGATCGCCGGCGTTCGCTTCACATGGTTGCGGACCGTTGCGATCCGGTTGCTTGCGGGGCGCGCGGTTGCGTGCGTCCCGCAAGCTGTGGATATGACTGCACATGCGGGAAGAAGTCCGCGATGAGAACGGCGCGCGGCGCGCGCCGCGGAGATGACAGATGCAAACCGTATTTGATTTTGAATTGCCCAAGGGTTATGTGGACGGCAAGGGAGAGGTGCACAGACGCGGGAAAATGCGCCTCGCGACGGCAGGGGACGAGATCGGCGCCATGCGCGATCCGCGCGTCGTCTCGAATCCGTCCTACTTGTCGATCGCCGTACTCGCTGCCGTGGTCACGGAATTGGAAGGGTTGCCCGCGGTCGTCGCGGGTGTGATCGAAAACCTTTACACGGCGGATTTGGCATTTTTGCAGGATATGTACCAACGCCTCAACAACATAGACCCGCCGACGAGGCGCGTCTTTTGCCCCGAATGCGGGCACACGTTTGAAACAGCCGTAAATTTTACGCGAGAGGGATAGCGCTCTACCCCGAGCAGGAAATGTACAAAGAGATGGCTTTCATCTCGTACTACTTCCACTGGGGCAATGATGAGGTGATGGCGCTCGACCATGCCGCCCGCAGGCGTTGGTGTGAGGAAATCTCATCGATCAACGCGGATCTCAGTCCCTCTGACGCGAGAAGCGGGAAAGAAAAGAGTATCACTGAGATGAACGCCGGACCGTTGTTCTGAGGCATTGCCCTCGGGAATCGGTTCGCGGCGGACATTGGGAACGGAATAGGGAAATGGCTTTTACTACCACATCGAGAGATGTTTCGACGGACAATATTCTCGTATCGAACAAAGGCTTGGCGCCGTTGGTCGGCTACAACTTCATGCTTCGCGTGGAGGGCTTGTACGACCTGCCCTGCAAGAGCGTCAAAGCGTTTGCGCGGGAAAACGAATACGAACTGATTCAGGAAGGCGGTCGAAACGATTACGTCCATATGAAGCGCAAGCCGATCAGCAAACCTTTTACGCTCGAGGTGGAGCGCTATGTCGGCGTGGATTATTTCGATCCGTTGCCGAACGGTTCGGAACCGATCCTGCCGATTCTGCTTGCGGTATCGCGCAAACAGGACAACTGGGCAAATCCGGACGGTTGGGTGCGTACCTATACGTTTACAAGCTGTATTGTCATGAAGAAAGTATACGGAGAACTCAACGCGGAACAGTCGGGACTGCTCGTGGAAACGACCACGATCGCATACAAGGAGATGGCTTGCCTCGATCTGCCGCTTGGGGAGGTCTGATGGGATGGAACGATGCTGACGATCGGTGAACCGATAAAACCGAATACGGCAAGGCGATTTACCGCGTCCACCCCGCCCGACGGTGCGGGAACGGATCCGTTTTGTGAACGGATTGTGGGCAGTTACGCGTTGATGTCGATGAATTTCACGCCGAAAGACATGTTGCTCCTCATGTTCGCATCCCCCGAGATCGCGGAGTTTGGCGACCAAATCACAAACATCGGAGAAATCTCGAACATCACGAATTCGCGGGGTTTTCTTCTCAATATCGTAAACAACGTGATCAACCGCATACTGCTTGCGGAGCACGAAACGCTTTTATACAAAGATGAAATTTATATCGCGAATGTCCTGCGACGCTTGGGCGTTGCGGACGTGAACGATTTCCTCAAGGAAGTTTCCGCCGTTACGGAAGAGAGCCGAACGGTATTCCGATTGGCGGAGCATTACGAGAGAAACGCGCGTTTCCTGCGTGAAACGCGGATGACGGTTCGTGGGGATGAGACCTCGAAAGACGCGGTCGGCGGGACGGAGGAACCGGATGCGCCCGAATTGCCTCCCGCATCCGGCGAACCATTGTTCGGCGAGATATTCCGGAGAACCGGGCTGGAGCGGATCGTGTCCGTCCTCCGGTCCTACGGAACCTATGAGCGGGGCGAGCGCGTTTCAAGCGCGCTTGAACTCAACGCCTCCGAGTGGTTTGGGGTATGGAACGCGGTCAAACTCTTCGAGAGTCGGAGGAATGTTTCCGTTTCGGCGTTTTCACCCGTCCACCGGCATTACAATGTCTACGAAACGGGCGCGGCTCTGCCTCCCGATGCGGAGGATTCGCAGATCGTGGGTTCCGCGGCGGTGGCGGCGCTGATCAATGTCGCGCACAATGCGTTGCTGGCGCGGCTCGCCCGCGCGACGCAGGCGGACGTGCGCGTGCGCGTGGATGTGGCGCAGATTTTTCCGACCGCAACCGCCTCGACGCTCGAACGGTTTCGTTCGTGGCATACGGAGCGGATCGGAACCGTGCGCGCCGAACGCGTATTTGAGCGCAGACTTTCGGAGCTGGATCGTCTCGAGGAACGGTTGTTTGCCAGAATGCGCGAAGAACGGCTTTCTGTTGATTCGTCCTCTCTGACGTTTCTCGTGGACACGCGCGCGGAAATCACCCCGGACGAAAGCGGGGAGGACGAGTCTTCCGCGTTATGGCGGGAGTCTCATTACCGCAGCATGTTGTCGCGCATCAGGCAGGAACGGGATCACATCGAACGTTTGACGCAGTTGGTCGGCTCATCCGAAAGCGCGGACGCGATCGAACAATTTTTGGAGCGCGTCCGCGTCTCCGATCCCGCTTCACGGAGGATCGAAGAGATCGCGCGGATGAATCTCCTGCCGCTTGAAGACCGTGCGCCGGCGGAGTCGTCCGCCGCCGCCGCCGCACGACTCCGCCGGGCGGATGGGGATGCGCGCGATTTTCTTCTCGAGGTGATCGAACGCGGTATGTCGGGACTTTCCGGCGCCGAAGACGCGGGATCCGCGGAGACCCGGCAGGAGGCGGAACTTTATGTCGCCCGGCCGGAGGAGACGGAGGAGGAACGGGACATTGCTTTGGAGGCGCGTCTGAAAGCCGATCTCGACGCTTACGACAGAAGAAACAAGGAGATCGCGCAGCAATTCGCGGAGCGCGCGGAGCGCGCGCGGCACAGGTCGGCGGCCGGGGACGCGCAGCGGCCGGATGCGGGAAAGCGCACGGCGATCGAGGCGTTGGCCGGTCTGGATGATTCGGGAAAACTCTT
>JAISML010000049.1 GCA_031276775.1 Eubacteriales Family XIII. Incertae Sedis bacterium
CTCCGGTATTTCGGACGAGGGAAGTTCCGAGGGCATGATCGGTACGATCGTCGTTTTTTCCCTTGTCTTTGTCCCGCTCACCGTATTCGCTTTTTTCGGAACGCCCGGAGGCTCCGGCCGTTGGGCGCGGCCGTTGCTTCTGATCCCCTGTTTGGTCTACGGCATTTCTGTGGTATTGGAAATACAAAAGATTCTCCCGCTCAAAGAGAAATTCAGGGACATTTACGTCGCTTTGGACAATGCGATTTACGTTCCTTTCGTGATCGCCTACACGTGTTTGACCTTGTACTATTTCCTCGTCATGTTGTTTCCCTCCCGCTTGGTCGCAAAAGGCGTCGGTGTGCTCACGGCAGTGCTTTCCATAGCCCTCTATGTGATCTGCGGCGTTTACGCGGCTTATTTGCAGGTTATGAGCGTGTTGGGCGGCGGTTTCGGCACATGGGAATTTCTTCTCTATATTGCCTGTTTCGCTTTGGATGTCGCGACCTATTTTCTCATGCTTTCCATATTGATGACCCACTGCGCCATGCACAGGGACATATTTCTGCGCAGACGTGAGATCGCGTCGGGAAACGCGGCTTTGGGACCGGATTCGGACGAAGAGAGAGGTCTTTGATGAAGCAGACCGCATTTGTGCTGGTATTGGCGCTTCTCGCTCTGTTGTTGCCGGGCGCGGCCGTTTATGAAGCGCGGGCGGCAGGAGACGGCGACTATACGGCGGAGGTTCGCTACGACGACAGGATTCGGATCACCTACAACGCCATGCATGCCGACGGTACATGGACGTCGGGTCCGGGCGACATTCAATTGGGGGTACTGAAATCAAACGATGGCAAAACGGTCGTCAAACAGCTTTACTGCGCAGCCGCGACCGTTCCGTTTCACACATCCCCGGCGACCCAAACCGTCAATTACGTGGATACGGCTTCCGGTTACGAGATTGCCGCATTTGAACCCGACGATCCTCTCGCCGCCGCTTTTGCGCAGAGCTATAAGCAGGTCATGTGGTTGGTGGGTAACGGTTATTTCGGGGATTTGACCGCCGAAAACGCGAGCGTTCAGGCGCTGAACGGACGCTATTCGGTTGCGGTGGGCTCCGCGATCTCTCCCGTGATCGCGCTCGTGGCGACGAAGATCGCAATCTGGCATTATACCGATCCGACGGTGAGCATTCTCAGCACGAGTCTCGGCCGTGCGGATCAGATCACGATGTACCGATTGGTGAAAGCGCTCATCGCCGACGCCGACGCGTACGCTGCCGCACCCGATCCGCCGCCCCTCGGAACCTCGATGCATTTGACGATCGACGACGGCGCGGCGCAGTTCACGACGGTCGGCGCTCAGCCCAATCGCTATTACTACGGACCGCTCACGGTGAAAAGCACGGACGCCGCGATTCAAGGCGCTTTGGAAAAAGCGTTCCTGAGTTTGTCCGGCCGCAATACCGGGGATATCCGGTTTGTTGCAGACACTGCGGGGACGCCCGTGCCCGCAGGATCCGATTTCGGTCAGCCGACCGGCAACCCTTATCTGCCCAAGATCCCTTATGTGACGGGCGCGGAGCATTTCACGTTCTATTTGGATATCCCCGAGATCGACAGCTACGCGGATCTCAGCGGCGTCACGATCAACGCCGAGGCGCGCGCAAAAGACGCAATCTACACGCAGGCTACGCCCGCGCTCGTCGTCTACGGCGCGCCGAACGGTGCGCAGGACTGGACGTATGTGCAAGCTTTCGTGGGACTCATGGAGCAGGGAATGAGAGGGGATCTTTACGGCAAAGCATCCCTGCGGTTGCAGGGGGGATTGACGCCGAATGCCGGCGAGATCGTGATAAGCAAGCGTCTCCTCGACATTGACGGCAATGCGGTGACGCCTACGCCCGGAGCGGTGTATAGGGTGCAATTGACGCCCACGCCCGGCGCGGTCGTCAATCCGGTACCCCAGGGCACGCCGACTTACATTTTCACCCTGAACCAGGCAAACAATTGGACGGTGGTCGAGACGGTTTTGGACGCCGCGTACGAGGTGTCGGAAGTGAACATACCCGCCGGCTATGACTTGATCGACATCGCCCCGCGCAACATCGAGATCACGTCCAATGGCGCAGCCGGCACAGCCACGCACGCCGCCATAACCGTGACAAATCAGCAACAGGGAGGTTTCGTCCGCGTAACGAAAGAGATCGTGAACAGTTCGGGACAGGCGATCCGGGGCATTGACGGCGCAGGGACGGCGATCGCGCCCGCGCCCGGCGGCGGAGACGGGGACTATGACGTGTTCCTCGTCAAGCTGACCGATGCGGCGCAAGGCGCCGGAGGCGCGGTGGGACTGGCCGGCGCTTCCGGCTACGAGGCGATGATCCGGTTGCCCGTCGGCACGTATCAGATAGGTGAATCCAGCGATGATCGCTATGAACGCATGATAGCGCCTTCCGATACGACAGTTACGGTCACCGCCGCCAATCACGCGGGCAATCCGGCGCGGGCGCATGTGATCAACCGCGAACGCGAGGGCTTTGTCCGGATTCAAAAGGTGGTGAAGTTGAATGATGAGGTCGTCACGCCGCAGAGCGACGAGGTATTTGTCGTCACCCTGTCGGGATCGGAACAGAACGCGCACAGGATGTTCAGTTTTGCATTGAACGAAAGCGGCAATTGGTCGAAAACCTTGGCAGGTGTACCTGCGGGTTCCTACAAGGTAGAGGAGACGGTCGGCGCGGAAGGCTGCGACGTGACTTATTCCGTGTCCGCTTTGGACTTGGCGGACAGTGGCAGCGCGCAGATCACGGTTACGAACTCAAGTTATGAACATCCGCACATGCCCGACAAACCGGGGCAGCCGGACGACAAAGATCGCGCGCCGACGACAGGGGACACCGCGGCGCTTTCCCTTTGGTGGATTCTTGCGGTTGTCGCGCTTGCGGGCGCCGTTTTCTCCGGGTGCGCGCTTCACGCGGTCTGCGGCAAGGGGCGCGGCGATTCGGATGAATAGCGCGCACCCCGCAAAGCGCGGAACGATTGTGACGCAGGAGATCCTGTTTCGCGGGACGGTGCAAGGCGTCGGATTCCGACCGACCGTGGCCGGACTGGCGCGTTCGCTCGGTATGGTCGGGCAGGTTCGCAACATGGGCGGATCGGTGGAACTGATCGTCACGGACACGGAGGCGCGGATCGAGGCTTTTGTCCGCGCCATCGAAAAGAACAAACCTGTGATCGCCGATATTGCGCATATTGAATCCCGCGTCATCGACACCGTGCTCTTTCGCGGATTTTCCATCGCGCCAAGCGGCGGCGCGGAGAATGAAGCCGCAGTCCTTCCCGCCGACATTGCCGTTTGCGGGGATTGTCTCCGCGAATTTTATGACGAACAGAATCCCAGATTCAAGCATCCCTTTATCAGTTGCGCCGTCTGCGGACCGCGGTTTACCATCATGGAACGTCTGCCCTATGACAGGGATACGACCACGATGGATGATTTTGAGATGTGCGATTTTTGCGCGGGGGCGTATGCCGACGCGGGGGATCGCCGTTTCCATGCGCAGACGATTTCCTGTCACGTGTGCGGTCCCATACCTGAATGGCTTTCCGCAGGCATAACAGCGGGTCGGGCGGCGATTGGGACGAAAGCCGGCGCGGCGACCGAAGCGGCGCTTGAAACGAAGACCGGCGCGTCGGCGACCGAAGCGGCGATCGACGCTTTGCGAAACGGCGGCGTCGTCGCATTGAAAGGCGTCGGCGGGTACTACTTCGCCTGCGATCCTTTCAATGCGTCGGCCGTGCGAAAACTCCGCGCGATCAAGCGCAGGGAAGAAAAGCCGTTTGCCGTGCTCTTTCGGGATGTGGAGGGAGTGTGCGCGCAGTGCGCGGTGCGCCCGGAGGAGGCGGAGCTTTTGACTTCCCCGAAGCGTCCCATCGTCCTCTTGGAACGGTCGCGGACGGAGACTGCGCAGGAGAAGGTTCTGACGCCCGGCGTCTGCAACAGCAGCCGTTTTCTCGGCGCTTTTTTGCCGTCCATGGGGTTGCAGTACCTCATGGCGGATGCCCTGGGACCGCTCGTGATGACCAGCGCAAATCTGTCGGATTTCCCCATCATCAAGGACGATGATGAAATGCGGGCGCTCGTATTGCGGGAGGGGCGCATCGCGGGCATGTTGTACCATCGGAGACGGATCGCCGTGCGCGTGGACGACTCCGTAATTCGCGTAATCGACGGTCTGCCCCAACAGATCCGCCGTTCAAAGGGTTATGCGCCCGCACCCGTCTTGGTGCGGGGCGTCGAGCGCTTGACGCCGACCGATCGAATCTTTGCGACGGGGGGACAGTTGAAAACCGCTTTTTCGCTGAGCAAAGGAAACTTTGTTTACATGAGCCAATATATTGGCGACCTGTCCGGCATGGAAAGCGAGCGCGTCTACCGCGAGAATTTTTACAGGATGAAACTTTTTTTCGACATCGAGCCCGATCTCGTCGTCTGTGACATGCACCCGCTGTACGACACGACAAAATTTGCGGAAACCTATGCGGAAACGGCGCGTCCCGATCGGGAAAAGCCGGCATTGTTGCGCGTACAGCATCATCACGCGCATACGGCGTCGGTAATGGCGGAACACGGTCTTTCGGGACCGGTCATCGGCGTCGCTTTCGACGGCGTCGGCTACGGTACGGACGGCAGAATCTGGGGCGGCGAGATCCTCATCTGCGAGCAGGGAAAATTTACGCGGTTTTCCCATTTGAAATATGTCAAACTGATCGGAGGGGACGCTTCGATGAAAGATGGTTGGAAGTCCGCTGTCTGCCATGTGTTGGCGCGCGGGGACGGGGCGCATAGGCAAGATGATCCTGTGGGAATCCAAGACGGTTTTCACGTGTCGCCCGGCGAGGGCAGGATTCGATCCGACGGCGGCTCCGCCGAGTTTGACATAGACATTTCCGGCATTGTCGCGTACAGTAAAAGGACGGACGCCCTGCGCGCGTTCGGGGAAAGACGTCAGGTTGAGGCGGCGATTCGCGCGGAGGTGGGCACGGTGGAAAGTTCGAGCATGGGACGATTGTTCGATGGGGTGGCGTCCTTGCTCGGCATTCATCACATCAACCGATACGAAGGGGAATGCGCCATCATGCTTGAAAATGCGGCGGCTTTTTCGTTGGAACGCGCCGGGGGCGGCGATTGCGCAACGGGAAGAAACGTGACGCCTTGCCGAAGCGGTTCCTGCGCACGGCCGGAGGCGGCAAATTGCAGGGCGGGGAGGCAAAGGGAGATGCGCTTCGACGAAGAAGCGGCGTCCTTGGCGTTGCGGTTTCACACGGACGTGGCGGCCGCCGTGCTGAAACAGTGCAGAGCCGCCCGTCTCGCGCACAAAACGGAGACGGTGGCGCTGTCCGGCGGCGTTTTCCAAAATAAAATATTGATGGAAGAAACGCTCGCGCGTTTGCGGCAGGATGGGTTTACGGTGTATTACAATGTCGCCGTGCCGCCGAACGACGGCGGGATCGCATTGGGACAGACCTACATCGGCATGCAGCGGCTGCTTGCACGCCGGTATGGCGAACAATAAACGGGGGAAAGCAAAATGTGTGTGGCATATCCGGGGAGGGTACTCTCCGTGGACGGCGGAAAAGCCAAAGTGGATTTCAACGGAAACGAGGTGGAGGTGCGCATCGGCGTGGTCGACGTGAAAGCGGACGACTATGTATTGGTGCATGCAGGTTGCGCCATCGAAGCGATGTCCAAGGAAAAAGCTTCGTCCATCCTGGAAATATTTGACATGATGTGAGCCGGAAGGAGGTTGAATATCCGGAGTATCGCGGAAAAGCTCGAATATCTGAGGACACGGGACGGCGAACCGTTGAAGCTCATGGAAGTCTGCGGCACCCATACGGCGGGCATTTTCAGGAGCGGCATCAGGGGCGTCCTCTCGCCGACGATCCGCCTGATCTCGGGACCGGGCTGCCCCGTCTGCGTCACGCCCGCAGCCTATATCGACCGATGCGCGATGTATGCGCGAATGCCCGCGCATACCCTGGCGTGTTTCGGCGATATGCTGAAAGTACCCGGCAGTGCGCGGAGTCTGTCCGAAGTCAGAGCCGAGGGCGGGCGCGTGGAGATGATCTATTCGCCCTTTGAAGTCTTGGATTGGGCGATGTCGGCGCCGGAACGGACTTTCGTCATCGCCGCCGTCGGCTTTGAAACCACCGTTCCCGCCTACGGCTTGCTCATGGACGAGTTGATCGGGCGCGGCATCGAAAATGTGAAGCTGTTGACGGCGCTCAAGTCCGCGATCCCGGCGATCGAACGCATATGTCAAACCGAGGAGAGCGTGGACGGGTTTCTGTGTCCCGGTCACGTCAGCGTCATTACGGGCAGCAAGGTCTACGAACCGCTTGCCGAACGATACGGAAAGCCTTTCGTCGTCGCGGGATTTGAGGCGGAGCATTTGGTGCATGCCATCTATGAATTGACGCGATCGGCCGAAACGGTGAAAGCGGACAGTACAGGCGGAACAAATACGCCGGGGCAAAGCGCCGAGGCGCCAAAAAAACGCGGATCGGTGCGCAACCTGTACGGGGAAGCGGTCAGCGCCGAGGGCAATCCGAAAGCGCGGCGCGTGATGGAACGATATTTCAAGCCGGGCGCGGCCGTTTGGCGCGGGCTGGGCGAAATGGACGCTTCGGGGCTTTACCTGCGCGGGGAATACCGGCGTTTTGACGCAGGGAGCCGAGGTCTTGACGAGGACGGATGTCTGCCGGACGGGTGTCTGTGTGCCGACGTGATCACGGGGCGCATCGATCCGGACGCCTGTCCGATGTTCGGTGGCGCTTGCGTGCCGGGCAATGCGCAGGGTCCGTGCATGGTCTCTTCGGAAGGCGCCTGCGGCATTTGGTATCAAAATGCATCGGGGACATTCGGATGAGTCGGTTTTCGCGCGCGTTCACATCAATAAGCCAAGCGTCCGGCGGGCGATCCCGCGGCAGGGAATCATTCAGAAGAAAGGAAGCACGGGTGGCGTCCGCATGAGCGAATACGCGAAGAACATTACGATGGCGCACGGCAGCGGCGGTCGGGATTCGGCCGCGTTGATGCGCGGGATATTCGGCAAACATTTTTCCAACAGGATTTTGGATCGGATGGAGGACGGCGCGGTATTGCCGTTGACGGTCGAAACAGATCCGGTTTCCATGTGTGTCGGGACGCCGCCGCTTGCGGTCAAAGCCGCCTTGCCGTGTGGGAACGACGATCTGTGTACCCGCAACGGCGTCGAAGCGGATCGGCGCGGCGGCCCGAAAAACGCTCAACGCGCGCCCTTGGTCGTGAGTACGGACTCCTTTGTGGTGACCCCCGTCGAGTTTTGCGGCGGCGATATCGGGAAACTGGCCGTCTGCGGGACGGTGAATGACATCCTCATGATGGGCGCGACGCCCAAGTATCTCACCTGCGGATTCATCTTGGAGGAAGGTTTGGAGCTTGCCGTTTTGGACAGAATTGTCGCTTCGATGGCTGCCGCCGCCCGCGAGGCCGGCGTTCTGATCGTCGCTGGAGACACAAAAGTGATCGAGGCGCGCGGGACTTCAAACGCGGATGCGTATGCGGGGGACTCGCGCACAGGCGCGGACGATGCGCGAACGGACGCGAAACGCGGAGGCGGCCACGGACGGTTTGACGCCGGCAAGCGCGGAGGCGTGATGATCAATACCGCGGGCATCGGCGCCCTGCGCAAATCCGTCTCCGTTTCCAATGCCCGTCCGGGCGACGCCGTCATCGTGAGCGGCAACTTGGGCGATCACCACGCGTGCATTCTTTCCGCGCGCATGGGCATTGAGAACGGCATCCAAAGCGACTGCGCCCTGCTCTCCGAACCGGTGGTTTCATTGCTGAACGACGAGGTGGACGTGCATGTCATGCGGGATGTGACGCGGGGCGGTCTTGGCACTGTGCTGAACGAGATCGCGACCGCGTCCGGCGTGACGATCGAATTGGCGGAACGTGACATCCCCGTCGATCCGGAAGTGCGCGGGTTTTGCGGGATCATGGGTTTGGATCCCATCTACATGGGCAACGAGGGGAAGATGGTCGCGATCGTCCCGGAGGAACAGGCCGAACGCGCGCTCGCGCTCATCCGCGCTTCGGAAATCGGACGATCCGCCCGCATCATCGGCGCGGTGACCGGAGATGCGGACGCTTTCGGCGCCGGCGCGCAAACCGGGGCGCAGGACATGTCCGGGCAGACTCATGCGGCGCGTGGGCAGTCTGCGGACAGGGATGCGCTTTTTTGGCGAAATCCCCGCGACGGTCTTGTGATCATGCGGACGCGGATAGGCGGTCTGCGCAGAATCGACGTATTGTTCGGGGAAGGTTTGCCGAGAATTTGTTGAATTCTTTCAAAAGGCGACTGCCCCGGGGTGGGCCGGGAACAGGTCACGGAACCGCCGCCGAGCCGGGATTTGATATTTGAATGCAAAATCGGGTGTCTGAGCGCAAAAACCGGATGTTTGAGCGCAGAATAATGATATGAGAGGTATGCGCAATGGAGATCGTTCTCGCTTCCGCTTCGCCGAGGCGCCATGAAATTTTAAAGAAGCACGGCGTTGCGCCTTTGGTCATGCCGTCCGGGACGGATGAACGTTTGCCGTCGGATATGCGGGATCGTCCGGTCGAGGAGATTGTCATGTATTTGGCGCGTAAAAAGGCCCGCGCGGTATATGAGATCCTGCGTGCGGACAACGTTTCCGCCGCGCCTGCGGAAGCCGGGCTGCCCGGTGCGCCTCCGTCATCCGGCGCCTTCGGTTTTCTCCCGCCGTCCGACAGTCCGCGCTTTGTGTTGGGCGCCGATACCGTGGTGTACAAAGACGGGATCATCGGAAAACCCGAAGACGAAGCCGACGCCTTTCGCATCCTCAGTTCCCTGCGCGCTTCCGCGCACCGCGTGATTACGGGCGTGTCCCTCATCGAAACAGTCTGCGGAACGGAGACGGATTTCTTCGACGTCACGACGGTGTATTTCAAAGATTATCCGGATGCGGAAATTTATCGGTACATTCGGGAGGAAGCGCCCTATGACAAATCCGGATCCTATGCCGTGCAGTCAAGCTGGGCCGGAAATGTGGAACGCATTGAGGGCGACGTCGAAAACGTCATGGGGCTTCCCTGGCGCCGCGTCGAGACGGCGCTCCGCGCCCGGGGATATTGCGCCCGGGGATTTTGATCCGCCGAAATCCCCGCGTTCACCGGCGTTTCCGGAATGTCTGCGAACATGTACCGGCATTTCCGGAATCCGTAATGGGAAAGTGCGGGTTGTGCCCGTATTACAAGGCGCAACTGTCCGAACGTCAATAAGCGCGTGAATTTCTTCCGCCGGATATCCGCCGGTATGGTATAATAAAAGCATTGCGAACACGGCATTTATAAGGAAGCGTCGATGCATCGGCGCTTCCCGGGCGGAATGGAAGGAAAGATTGGCGACGGTATGGGGATAAAGGTGGCAAAGTTCGGCGGTACATCGGTGGCCGACGCGAAGCAGATCGGAAAGACGGTGGAAATCATCCGGGCGGACGCGGACAGGCGCATGATCGTCGTATCCGCTCCGGGCAAGCGCTTTGAGACGGACACCAAGATCACGGATCTCCTGTATCTGCTGAAAACCCACATGGAACAGAACGCACCCTACGGGCAGGTGTTGCAGATCGTAAGGGATCGTTTTTTGGAAACGGAACGCGAGCTCGGCGTGAACGCGGATGTCGCGGATGAATTTCGGATCATAGAGGCGCGCTTGGAGGAAGGGGCGTCGGCCGACTACATTGCCAGCCGGGGCGAATACCTCAGCGCAAAGATCGTCGCCGCTTATCTCGGCTATGATTTTGTGGACGCCGCCGGCTTGATATGTTTCAACGCGAAAGGGAGATTCCTGCCCGATGAAACCAGACAGGCGCTCGGCGCCGCGCTGTCCGCGCGCGACAGGGCAGTGTTGCCCGGTTTTTACGGTACGCATCCCGACGGGACGATCAAGACATTCAGCAGAGGCGGTTCGGACATCACAGGCGCCCTCGTCGCCGAAGCCGTCAATGCGGAGGTCTACGAGAACTGGACCGACGTGTCCGGCTTCCTCATGGCGGATCCGAGAATTGTCGAAAATCCCAAAGGCATCGACTTCATTTCCTACAAAGAGCTGCGTGAGTTGTCCTATATGGGCGCTTCCGTGTTGCACGAAAACGCCATTTATCCCGTGCGGTTGGCGGGCATCCCCATCAATATCCGAAATACCAACAGACCGGAGGAGAAAGGCACGTTGATCGTCTCCGACGAAATCGCGAAAGAGCGCGCGGGAGGTCGGGACATCATCACAGGCATCGCGGGAAACCGGGATTTCACCGTCATCGCCATCTACAAGAATATGATGAGCGCGGAGGCGGGTTTCATCAGGCGGGTGCTCGGCATATTGGAGGACTACGATGTTTCCGTCGAACACATCCCCAGCGGCGTGGACACCCTGTCCCTGGTCATTGCGGATCGGTATTTGGACGGGAAATTGGATGACATCGTCGATGACATTGAACGAAAAGCCCAAGCGGACAGCGTGGAAGTGTTCGAGAATATGTCGTTGATCGCCACGGTGGGCAGCGGAATGGCTTCGCGCAAAGGCGTGTCGGCCACCCTTTTCACGGCCCTCGCGAACGTCGGCGTCAACATTCGCATGATCGATCAGGGCAGCAGCGAGATGAATATCATCGTCGGTGTGGAAAATGCGGACTTTGAAACGGCGATCAAGGCGATATACGCGGCGTTCATCGGCACGGATCGTGCGTGAATGACGCCATGATGGGCGCCGTGCGGGCGGAAAAGACAAACGGGAAAGACGCAAACGGGAAGGACGCAAACGGGAAGGACGCAAACGAGAAGGACAAGTGAGAAATGGGATTTTTTGAAAAACTGCTCCCCGACTTAAATAAAAAAGAGATCGGGAAATTGGATAAGACGGCGGATCGCGTCATGGCGCTGGAAGCGGAGTTCGCATCCTTTGCGGACGAAGCATTGCGCGCGAAAACCGACGAATTCAAGTCAAGAGCCGCTGCGGGGGAATCGCTCGACGAGCTCCTGCCCGAAGCGTTCGCGGTCTGCCGGGAAGCGTCGCGGCGCAGTCTGGGGATGATGCACTTCAAAGTGCAGGTGATCGGCGGCGTCGCGCTCCACCAGGGACGGATTGCGGAGATGAAGACCGGCGAAGGCAAGACCCTTGTGGCGACCTTGGCGGCATATCTCAACGCTCTTTCGGGCGCGGGCGTCCATGTGGTCACGGTCAACGACTATCTGGCGAAGCGCGATATGGAATGGATGGGCAAGCTCTATA
>JAISML010000071.1 GCA_031276775.1 Eubacteriales Family XIII. Incertae Sedis bacterium
CCGGTGTTCTTCCCAATATCTACGCATTTCACCGCTACACTGGGAGTTCCGCTTTCCCCTCCTGCACTCAAGCCAACCAGTTCGCAGGGCTCACAACGGTTGAGCCGTTGCCTTTCACCCCGCGCTTAGATGGCCACCTACGCACCCTTTACGCCCAATAAATCCGGATAACGCTTGCCCCCTACGTATTACCGCGGCTGCTGGCACGTAGTTAGCCGGGGCTTTCTCCTGAGGTACCGTCATTTGTTTCTTCCCTCAGATCAGAGCTTTACAATCCATAGGACCGTCATCGCTCACGCGGCGTTGCTGCATCAGGCTTCCGCCCATTGTGCAATATTCCCCACTGCTGCCTCCCGTAGGAGTTTGGACCGTGTCTCAGTTCCAATGTGACCGATTACCCTCTCAGGTCGGTTACTGATCGAAGCTTTGGTGGGCCGTTACCCCACCAACAGGCATAATCAGACGCAGGTCCATCCGCGGGCGATAAATCTTTGGCGAAAGCTCCATGCGGAGCCCTCGCTTCATGAGGTGTTAATCCCGGTTTCCCGAGGCTGTCCCTCTCCCGCGGGTAGGTTGCCTACGCGTTACTCACCCGTCCGCCGCTTTCCGCCCGGTCGCTTCAACCGAAATCTCCGCCACCGGGCTTCTCGCTCGACTTGCATGTGTTAGGCACGCCGCCGGCGTTCATCCTGAGCCAGGATCAAACTCTCATCAACATGATATTGCAACGGAACATGTCCGTTTCAACCGTTTGAACATCTCTGCCCATACAAACGCTTTGCGTTTCTTTATTGTTTGTCAAGAAATTGTACGTCGACCCACTTCCCGCGCCCCAGGCGCAGGATGTGTGTCTTACCAATCTTTGCAGATTGCCGGCCGACCGAAGCCGGCCGATTGTACTCAGTCTCTTTCGAAAACCCTCTCGGGTCTTCTTTCGACTGATTCTCCTCACTATGCAGTTTTCAAGGTTCCGCGCCTCCCCGGCTTTCGCCGGTCGGGCCGTCCGCCCCAAGGCGGAACGTTCATATTATATGACGCTCACACCTCCCCTGTCAACCTGTTTTTTCCCGATCCCCTACCTTTTTTTTCGGAGGGCTCCGCGCGGATCGCTGCGCCGACCGCCGCGCAACGGTCGGCGCAGTCTGCCGCAACCGCGCAACGCCGGTCCGGAAAGCGTCCCCGAAGCGGATTTTGGTTCTTCCCTGCGGGTATGGTATAATCGAAACAATCGGAATCATGACGGCAGGGAGGGAACGGAATATGGACGACAGAATCGAAAAACTTGCGCGGAATCTTGTGAATTATTCCTGTGGCACGGCTGCGGGAGAGAAAGTGCTGATCTCTTTCGAGGGCGAATGCGCGAAACCTTTGATCAGGCGGATCATCAAAGAGGTGTATCGGGCGGGCGGGCGGCCTTACGTCGAAATCCGCGATTCGCAGATCACACGCGAGATACTGTTGGGCGCCGACCGGGAGCAACTCGAGTTCATGTCCGCGTGCAGCTTGGCGCAAATGAAAGGGATGGACGCGTACATCGCGGTTCGCGCGGGCGCAAACGCCTCCGAATTGTCCGATGTGCCGACGGACGGCATGAAGATGTACAATCGCGTGCTGCGGCCCGTGTTGGATTATCGCGTCAATCACACCAAATGGGTGGTGCTTCGCTATCCAAACCCTTCGATGGCGCAACTCGCGGGCATGAGCGAAGAACAATTCGAAGACTTCTATTTCGACGTCTGCAACTTGGATTACGAAAAGATGTCCGCTGCGATGGACGCGCTGACGTCGCTCATGAACCGGACGGATCGGGTGCGCCTCACGGGACCGGGAACGGAGCTGACGTTCTCCATCAAGGACATCCCCGCCATCAAATGCGCGGGCGAAAAGAACATCCCCGACGGCGAGGTCTACACGGCGCCCGTCAGAGACAGCATGAACGGACGGATTTCCTACAATACCATGTCCGAGGAGCAGGGTTTCACCTATGAGCGCATCGTGTTCGATGTGAAAGACGGGAAGATCGTGCACGCATCGGCAAACGACGACGAACGGATCAACGCCTTGCTCGACACCGACGAAAACGCCCGCTATTTCGGAGAGTTCGCCTTGGGCGTCAATCCTTACATCCTGCATCCCATGAAGGATACGCTGTTCGATGAGAAGATCGCGGGCAGTTTCCACCTGACGCCCGGCGCCTCCTACGAAGACGCATACAACGGCAACAAAAGCGCCATTCATTGGGATTTGGTCAACATACAGCGAGCGGATTACGGAGGCGGCGAGATATACTTCGACGGTACGCTCATCCGCAAAGACGGCATTTTCGTCCTGCCCGAATTGGAAGGCTTGAATCCCGATCGTTTGAAATAGCGCCGGACTGCGCAGACTGCGTCTGCGGAAGCCCTCACCGCCCTTTCAGAATTTCCGGCAGAAAAGAGGTTCCCGCAGACGTGGGGGCGACGCCCAAAGCCTCCGCGATGGTGGCTCCGATGTCCGCAAAACAGGTGCGCGTCCCCAAATTATGATTTGCCGAAACGTTTTTACCGTAGACAATAAGCGGGATGTACTCCCGCGTGTGATCGAAACCGCCATGCGTCGGATCGTTGCCGTGATCGGCGCACAGAATCAGCAATTCTCCGGTTTGCAATTGGGCGGTGATCCGGGGAAGATATGCGTCAAAACGTTCCAAAGCCCGCGCGTATCCTGCGGGATCCCGCCTGTGCCCGTATTTGGAGTCAAAATCCACAAGGTTGACGAAGATCAGTCCTTTGCCGGGACGCCGCATCCGGGCGATCGTCTTTTCCGCCCCGTCCTCGTTGCTGTCCGTGTGCAGGGACAGGGTGACGCCGCGCCCCGCAAAAATGTCGTGAATCTTTCCGATGGCAACGACGTCCAAACCCGCGTCCGCGATGTTGTCGAGCAAGGTTTTCCCCGGCGGCGGAACGGCGTAATCCCTGCGATCCGGCGTCCTGATCCTTTTCCCGTTTTCAATGATGTACGGTCTGGCAATCACGCGCCCCACAAGCATCGGCCCCGTCAGCATCGCCCTCGCCGTTTCACAGATGGCAAAGAGCCGTTCCGGAGGTATGACGTCGGTGTTGGCGGCGATCTGGAACACACTGTCGTTGGAGGTGTAGACAATGGGCTGCCCCGTCCGTTCATGTTCCGGCCCAAGCTCCTCGATGATTTCCGTGCCGGATGCGGAACAATTGCCGAGGGTACCCGTGCCGATGGCTTTTTCAAACGCCCGCATGAAAGCGTCGGGGAAACGCGCAAACGTCCGAAACGGCGTGTCGGTGACGATTCCCGCGATCTCCCAATGCCCCGTGACAGTGTCCTTCCCTTTTGACGCTTCGGACACTCTGCCGTAGACGCCCGCGTATTCCGCGTCGGCGGCACGGATCCCGGGATCGTCCGGGATGCCGTTCCGGACGTCGGGACGCACACCCTCAATGGCGCACAAACCCAACCGTCTCAGATGCGGAATCCGGATCCCCGGAACGGCGGAAAGGATGTGTGCCAACGTATTGCAGCCTTCGTCCCCGTAATCGGCCGCGTCCGGAAGCGCGCCCACCCCCAGGCTGTCCAAAACGATCAGCGTCACCCGGTTCACCGCGCCCGACCTTTCATCCATGCTGTTGTTCCTCCCCCGCGCCGTTCGATGGTTCGGCGCGCTATTCGCTGATCAAAACAGGTGTGAAATTCACATAATCCGCCGCCACAAGCAGATATTCCACCTTGCCGTGACAACCTTTCAAGCCTTTTTTGGCGGCCTCGCGCCCGTGCAGATGCCCGTACACCACTGTCGTCTTTTTCCCCTCGCCAAACTCGTCGATGATCTGCTTGAAGCCCGAGCCGACAGTCGGCCACGGCGTAGGCGGGTAATGCATGCCGATGACGAGTTCCGACGCGCCCAACCGCACGGCTGACTCCAGCGACGCGCGAAACCGCATCAATTCCCTGTTGTAGACCCGCTCATCCACGCTCGGCGCATATTGCGTGTCGCCGGGCATCAGCCACCCCCGCGATCCGCAGATCGCGCGTTCGTCCACCATGCAACTGTCGTTTTGGATGAAGATCATATCCTCGTAACGGGCGCGCAGTTTGCCGACGGAGGTCCACCACAGATCGTGATTCCCCTTGAGCAACACTTTCGTGCCGGGCAAAGCGCGTATCCAATCAAGATCTTCAAAGGCATCATCCATTTTCAGACTCCATGAAATATCGCCCACGATGAATACCGTGTCGTCCGCATTGACGGTTCTGTGCCAATTCGTGCAGATCTTCTCGTAATGATTCTCCCATTCGGCGCCGAACAGATCCATGGGCTTCCCCGACGTAAAAGAGAGATGCAGATCCCCTATCGCGAATATCCGGCCCCTGCTCATCGTTGGCAAGCCGCTTTCCCGCAGTTTCGTTCCCTGTGCCCGATCATCAACTCCCCTCTCTCAGACATCAACCGCGTCGGATCCCGCAAGGGTTTCCGCATCGCCCATCCCCGAAACATCCCGCAGTTTGCGCTGTATGGCCCGTGTCCGCGTACCGATGAGCTTGTCCAAATCCGCATTCGCCTGATTGATCCGGTTCTGCGCGCTGCTCAGCACCTTTTCAAAGTTGTCAAATTCCGTCTTTACCGCGCCGAGCACCTTCCAAACCTCCCCCGAGCGCTTCTGTATGGCCAAGGTGCGAAAGCCCATCTGCAAACTGTTCAAAATCGCCGCCATGGTGGTGGGACCCGATACCGTGATGCGATATTCGCGCTGCAATTCTTCGAGCAGCCCCCTGCGCAGCACTTCCGCGTACAGACCCTCGAACGGCAGGAAGAGAATGGCAAAATCCGTGGTTTCGGGCGGCTGGACATATTTTTCGTGTATGGTCTTCGCCGACAGTTTGATCGTCCGTTCAAGCTGTTTGCCCGCAGCCTCGATCTCCTCCGCGCTTCCCGTTTCATACGCGTCCGTCAGACGGGCATACGCATCGCCGGGAAATTTCGCGTCGATCGGCAAAAACACAGGTTCCCGCCCTTCCCCGGGCAGACGAACGGCGAACTCTACCCGATCGGAACTCCCCCGCTTCGTGGCGATGTTCTCCTCATACTGCTCACGCGCCAAGATCTCCTTTAAAATGGCGTCCAATTGAATCTCGCCCAGCATGCCGCGCGTCTTCACGTTCGAGAGCACTTTCCGCAGATCCCCCACGCCGGCGGCGAGCGTCTGCATCTCACCCAGACCTTTGTATACCTGTTCCAACCGCTCGCCGACGATCCGGAACGATTGTCCGATCCTGTCCTCCAGGGTTTTTTGGAGTTTCTCGTCCACGGTCGCCCGCATTTTGTCCAATTGCTTCGCGTTGTCGTCCTGCAAAGAGCGAAGACGGGTTTCCACGGTATTGCGGATGTTCTCCAATTTCTGCTCGTTCCGCGTCGCCTGATCGGTCAGGTTTTGTCCGATCTCCATCCTGATTTCGGTCAGTTTGCGTCCCGTTTCCGTTCGGATGCCGGTCAGGTTTTGCCCGACCTCCGTCCTGAGATCGATCGCATTGCGCCCGGTTTCGCTGCGGAGATCGTTTACGCTTTGTCCGATATCGCCGCGCAACGCGGAAAAGCGTTGCTCCGATTCGTTTCGCACACGCGCGGATCGGCTCTCCGCGTCGCGCAGGATTTCATCCCGCATATCGCGCAAATCCTTCTTCAGGGCAGCGCGCCCGCCGATCGCGAAAACCGCCGCAATCGCCGCCGCCGCCAATGTCGCAATCGATATCGCGATGTACACTGCATCCGTCATACTGTTCAGTCCGCGTCGTCGTCCTTGCCCGCGCCGTTTTCGTCCCGCTTCCCGCGATCGTCCGCCGCGAAGCCCGACGCGTCCGCATGATCGCGCGCTTTCCCCGCATGACGTCCGTCGGTTTCGGTTTTCTTTCCGGAACCGGTTGTTCCCGTTTCCTTATTGTAAAGATAGACGACTTTGCCGTCATCCGATTTTTCGTAATGTTTTTCCCGTATGGCCGGGCGTCGTCCGCTTTCCCCGGACCGGGAATTCCGGGCGCCGGGACCGAGCGAATAATAGATCAGAAGCGCCGTCGCTCCGACGGCGATCAATCCCAATAACAAAAGTGGCATGTTCGATTCCTCTTTTTCATCAACGGCATTCCCGCTCCCGCATGGGCTGCGTTCCTGTCCGCCCGCAGGTTTCCCCGCAAGCGATTCCGCGGTACGGCCCAACCTCATCCGTTATCGGTGTTCCCGCCTTTCTCATTTCTTTATCCTGATATGGTAATTCGCCGGGGAATTGGGCTTGTTGCCGGCTCTTCCCTCGACTTCAAAATCTTCCAATTGCGTGAGGAATTCCGACAGTCGCTTGGACTTCGCACCCCAGATGGTGGGATCGAAATCGGGGAAGCGATTGTGCAACATATCACCGACGACGCTGATCTTGATCCAACCGTCATTGTCCTCGTCCGAATTTTTGATTGCGTTGCGAATGGCCGTGACCACCTTTTTTGGCGCATGGATGTATTTCCGATCCGCCTCCTCACGAACCGCTTCGTCGCGGGGCGAGGACGCTTTCTTCTTTTCCTTGGCCGCCGATTCCGGTTCTTCCGCGCCCGCCGCCGCGGAAGCGGCTCTGCGCGCTTTGCCCTCCGTCTGCTTGGTTCCGAGAAATTTGAACGTGGTGCAGGCATTGATAAACGATTCGGCGGTCTTCTCTTCGCCCATGCCGATCACTTCCAGGCCGGACTCGACGATCCGCATGGCGAGCCGCGTGAAATCACTGTCGCTGGAAACGATGCAGACGGATTCCACATTCCCGGCGTACAGGATATCCATGGCGTTGATGATGAGTACGGAATCCGAGGAGTTTTTTCCGTTGGTGTAGCTGATCTGCGTCACCTGATGCAGGGAATGCTCGTTGACCACGCTGTTCCATCCCTTCATCTGCGGTTTTGTAAAGTCGCCGTATATGCGCTTGTTGGTGGCCCTGCCGTGAAGAGCCACCTCGTCCAGGATCTCGTCGATCAGCTTGTACGAGACATTTTCCGCGTCGATGAGTACGGCCACGCGCCTGTTGTTTATCGTGTTTTCCATGTTAAAATCCACTTTCGCCGGTTTCGTTCCGGACGGTTCGCAATGCAACTTCCCGGATCTTCATTATAGCACACCTGCGGGTTTCCTGTTTTGATTTCATGTTTCTCTTCCTCACTCCGACATCACCTGGTGGTCGATGGAGTCCCCGGGCGGTACGATGGGCCACACGTTTTCGTCGGTTCCGACGTCGCAGACGATTACGGCGGCCTTGCCGGAATCCCGCGCTTCCTCGGCCGCCCGCTTCAAATCGTCCGTGTTGTCCACTTCCCAACCTTTCAGACCGACGGCGCCGCAGAATTTCACATAGTCCAGGACGTCGGGCAGATCCGTAGCCGAATACCGCTTCCGCCAGAACAGTTTCTGCCATTGGCGCACCATGCCGAGCGTGTGATTTTTCAAAACGAATACGGTGATGGACAAACCGAGCGCGGAAACGGTCATCAGTTCGTTGCAGTTCATTCTGAAACTGCCGTCCCCCGTAAACAGGACGACGCGTTTGCCGGGGTTTGCGATCTTGCTTCCGATCGCGGCTCCCATGCCGAATCCCATCGTCCCGAGACCGCCTGATGTGATGAGTCTGCGGGGCTTTCGGAACGGCCATTGCTGCGCCGTCCACATTTGATGCTGACCCACATCGGTCGCCACGATGGTTTCATCCCCGAATACCGCGTGCACCGTTCCGATGACGGCGGCGGGATCGAATCGGTTGCCGGACGGCGCGGCGCGGACATAACTTCCAACCTGCGCGATCCAGGCTTTTCTGTCAGCCCGTTTCACTTTGGGAATCAGCGCGGCCAGCGCTTCTTTGACATCTCCCACAATGCAGTAATCCGCATCGACGTTCTTTCCGATCTCGGATTGGTCGACATCGATGTGGACGATCTTCGCGCCGCGCGCAAACCGGGAAACATCGCCCGTCACGCGATCGCTGAACCGCGCGCCGGCGGCGATCAGCAGATCGCAGTTGTGCGCCGCCAGGTTCGCTTCCCTCTGCCCGTGCATGCCGATGATCCCCAAAGACAGCGGATCCTGTCTGTCGAAACAGCCCAGGCACATGAGTGTCGTACCCACCGGTATTTGCGCTTTTTGCGCCAGCTTCGTAAGTTCCGCCGATGCGTCCGCGATATTGACGCCCCCGCCCGCATAGAGGACGGGCCGCTCGGATTCGTTGATGTACGCCGCAAGGCGTTCGATCCGTTCCCGCGGCACGGCGGGCGGCGCCAAAACGGGCAGGGGCGTCTCTCTTTTGTATTCCGCCCGCGCCACGAACAGATCCCGCGGCACGTCGATGAGCACGGGACCCGGCCTTCCGCTTTTCGCGATTTGAAACGCCTCTCTGACGGCAGGACCGACATCGGCCGCGTCACGCAGGGCGAAGCTGTGCTTTGTGATGGGCAGGGTCACGCCGACGATGTCCACCTCCTGAAAGGAGTCCCTGCCGATGGCGGCCACGGACACCTGACCCGTAATGACGACGATGGGCGAGCTGTCCATGTAAGCCGTCGCGATGCCGGTCACCGTATTCGTGGCGCCGGGTCCGCTGGTCGCGAAACATACGCCAACCTTGCCCGAAGAACGCGCGTAACCGTCGGCCGCGTGGGTCGCGCCCTGCTCGTGGCTCGTGAGAATGTGGCGTATCCTTCCGTCTTCCGTGTAATCGTAGAGCGCGTCGTACAGAGGCATGATCTGACCGCCGGGATAGCCGAAGATCGTGTCGACGCCCTGTTCGAGCAGACACTCCATGATGATCTGCGCGCCGGTCAGAGTCATTTTTCTCCCCAGCTGTACATCTTTCTCAATTCCTTGCCGACTTTCTCCAATTCATGCCCGCCCCTGATCCGCCTGGAGGCGAGGAAATGGGGCTGTCCCACCTTGTTCTCGGCGATCCAACGGTTTGCGAAAGTCCCGTCCTGGATTTCCGCCAGGATTTTCCGCATCTCCGCTTTGGTTTCGTCGGTGATGATCCGCTTGCCGGTTTCGTAGTCACCGTATTCGGCCGTGTTGGAAATGGAGTACCGCATATAGGAAAAGCCGCCCTGGTAAATGAGATCGACGATGAGCTTCATCTCATGGATACATTCAAAATATGCGCTTTCCGGCTCATAACCCGCTTCCACGAGCGTTTCAAAGCCCGCCTGCATGAGCGCGGTCACGCCGCCGCAGAGAACGCTCTGTTCCCCAAAGAGATCCGTTTCGGTTTCCTCGCGGAACGTGGTCTGCAGGACGCCGGCCCTTGCGCCGCCGATCCCGGCGGCATAGGCAAGACCGATGTCCTGCGCTCTGCCGGAGGCGTCCTGTTCCACGGCGATCAGACAGGGAACGCCTTTCCCCGCGAGATACTCGCTGCGCACCGTATGACCCGGACCCTTGGGCGCGATCATGATGACGTCCACATCGGCCGGCGGCACGATCTGCCTGAAATGAATGTTGAATCCGTGCGCAAACGCCAATACCTTGCCTGCGGTGAGATGCTGCGCGATCCCTTCCCGATATATCTCCGCCTGTTTTTCGTCGGGAACCAGAACCATGATAATATCCGCGGCGGCGGCGGCTTCGCTCACCGTCGCGACCTTGAGCCCCGCCCGTTCGGCTGCTTGCCACGAGCCGCTGCCTTCATAGAGCCCGACGACGACGTTCACGCCGCTCTCTTTGAGATTCAGCGCGTGCGCGTGTCCCTGGCTGCCGTAGCCGATGATCGCCGCGGTTTTGCCGTCCAACAGTGAGATGTCCGTATCGCTCTCATAAAAAATTTTCGCCATTGATCATTGCCTCCATTCCCGACGCGGCGCAAACTGCGTCACCAATCGCAACTTCTTACATTGAGTTTTTATTTTACTACTTTACCACCCTTTGCGTCAAATGCCCGCCCGTTTTGGAATCGGAAAGATGACCGGTTTGCCCGGGCAGACGCCGCACGGCCGCAGCGCAGCCCCCACCCTTGAATGGCAAGGGGATTGGCGGGACACGCCGCAAATCTTTGGGCGTCTTGACGGGTCACTTTGAATAAAATATTCCGGCGGATGCGGGACGGCTAATTGAATCCTATCACGCGTTGCGCGAGCTTGTATCCCAGGACGGAAATCCTGCGCCCTTCTTTGCGCGGAAGGTTGATGCACTGACCGAGGATGCCGTAGCGAATGCGGAAGAAAACGGCGGGTTGCTTCTCTCTCAAATAACCCCACAGTTCTTTCTTCTTTCGGAGCGATTCCTCCGTCGCCGAGCGTATCAGAATGATGGAGGAAACAGCCATCATGATCGCGATGTAACTCTGCATGTACCTGCGGAGTTTGCGGTTCCCAATCTGCTCCATTTCGTAACGATCTATGATGATCTTCGTCACCGCTATCTGCTGATCCACCCGCGCGATCATGACCCGCTCATTGACCGACTGATCCGCCCTGCCGATGAAATAACGATAGAAATCCACGTCCAGATAGCAGAGGCGGTTCACGGACGGAAGCGGCGTGTACACGTAGATATTGTCCACGTAAAACGTGTGCTTGGGCAAATCCAACCCGCATTTTCGCAGGAGTTCCGTCCGATAGATCACCGAATGCATGAGGATGTACCGAAAGATGTGAAACCGATCGATGTCGTCCCAGGAAAACACTTCGTTCTGCGGCAGCGCGCCGCGGTAATGCATGCAGCGCCGCTTGCCGATATCCGGTTTTTCGTAAACGTAGTTGGAGATCAGCATATCGATCCGATCCTCCGGTCCGGCAAACTCCCGCAGACGCGCAATCACACGCGCCCCGGCTTCGGCGTCGATCCAATCGTCGCTGTCCACCACCTTGAAATACGTGCCCGAAGCCGCTTTCAAGCCTGTCATGATGGCGTCGCCGTGTCCGCCGTTCGGTTGATCGATGACGCGCACCATATGCGGGTATTGCTCGGCGTACGTGTGCGCGATCTCCCCCGTGCGATCCGAAGAACCGTCATTTACGACGAGAATCTCCGCCTCCGCGCCGAGCGTCAGGAGCGAATCCAAAGCGTGGCTCATGTATGCTTCCGAATTGTAACAGGGAACCACAACTGTCAACAGCTTCATCAGTCAAATCCTTCCTCCGGATTGTTTCGGGGATCTGCCGCGAAGCGGATTTTTCCTGCGCGGACGCATGTCGCATTTCCTCCTTCAATCCCTCATTTCCTGCAAAATTATATCCTATTTTTGTTTCATCCGCGCGACCGTTTCAAGCGCGGCCGACACAGCTTTGTCCATGTCGTAATACCTGTAATGCCCCTGTCTGCCGCCGAAGACGGCATTTGCCTCACGGGCGGCAAGCTCCGCGTACTTCTCATAACGCGCCTGGTTTTTTTCGTCGTTGATCGGATAGTAGGCTTCCCTGCCGCGATGCCAGCTCTGCGGATATTCGCGTGTGATCACCGTGTTGGGCTGTGTGCCGAACGCAAAGTGTTTGTGTTCGAAGATCCGCGTGAACGGGGTTTCGGCGTCGGTGTAATTCACCGCGGCGACGCCCTGGTAGTCTTCGATCTCCAACTCCTCCGTTTCAAACCGCAGACTGCGCCATTCCAATTCACCGTACCGGTAATCGTAATAGCGATCGATCGGCCCGGTGAAAACAAGCCCCTCCGCAAGCGCGTCCAGTTCCGCTCTGCGTTCGAAATAATCCGTCTCCGTCCTGACGTCGACGCCGTCAAGCATGCGTTCGATCATGGCCGTGTAACCGTCCGTCGGAACCCCCTGCCAACGGTCGTCAAAATAATTGTTGTCGTAACGGAAACGGACGGGCAACCGTTTGATGATGAACGGCGGGAGTTCCTTGCACGTTCTCCCCCACTGCTTCTCCGTATAACCCTTGATGAGCTTCCCGTAAATTTCCCGGCCGACCATGCCGATGGCCTGTTCCTCAAGATTGCGCGGTTCCGTGACGCCCGCCTCCGCCACCTGTTCGGCGATCCTTGCTTTCGCCTCGGCAGGCGTCCTCACGCCCCACATCCGGTAAAAAGTGTTCATGTTGAACGGAAGATTGTACAGTTCCCCGCGGTAGTTCGCAAGCGGCATGTTGATGTAATGGTTGAACGCGGCAAAGCGATTCACATATTGCCACACAGGCTGCGCGTCCGTGTGGAAGACATGGCCGCCGTAGACATGCACCTGAATCCCCCCGACGTTCTCCGTGTAGACATTGCCGCCGATGTGCCTCCGCTTTTCGACGACCAAACATCTTTTCCCTGCGTCCGCAAGTTCACGGGCGCACACCGCGCCGAACAATCCCGCGCCGACGATCAAATAATCGTACCGCTTCATAAACACCTTTCCGCGCGCAACGGGCAACCGGTCGTCCCGAACCCCGTGCCGATACCATCTGACCACTCCATTGTACATGCAACGCAGTACAATGTAAACACGCGCGCGCCGCTTTTGTGCCGGTCGCCGCGCCGGGTTTGTCTCTCCTTGTCCACGGCAATAATACGCTTACGCGCCGCTTCAGTTTATTTTACAATGCAATGCATTAAAAAATCCTTAAAAACATGTTAACAAGCGGTTAATCATATTGCGTCTTGCGTCGCGCGTCTGCACGGGCATCCGCGCCGGTCTTGCACGAATCCTCCCGCCCCGCATGAGG
>JAISML010000005.1 GCA_031276775.1 Eubacteriales Family XIII. Incertae Sedis bacterium
GGATTGTTTCGCGTCCAGTATCCGCTGGTTGCCTGAGCCGCGAAACGGCAAAGCGAGACTCCGTTCCGCGAGCAGGAACGGTCCGTCGATGAGGGTGTCCGCAAAGGACAGGACGCGCAGAACGTCCGGGTCGTTGCGCGCAAAGATATCCTCGATTGTGTCGCCCGTATAGACGGCGAGGGAGAGCTTCCCCTCCGCGATCCGCTCCGCCAGGGGAAAGAGGGCTTTCGCCTGAAGGAGCGGTTCCCCGCCGCTGAACGTGACGCCTGTGAGCAACGGATTGGCGCGGATCTTTTCGAACAGGGAATCCGCCGTATACGCGACCCCTCCCTCAAGCGGACGGGCCGCCTGATTGTGGCAGCCCGCGCAGTTCTTGTCGCAACCCTGCGCAAAGATCGTCAGGCGCAAACCCGGTCCGTCGACGATGGAGTCATTCACGATGCCGGCGACACGGATGACCGCCGCAGGGCGCGTCTCAGGAAACCCTGTGCTTGACACGGTCGGCTTCCTCCGCTTTCTTGGCGTCGTTGAACCTGTCCAAGGTACCCACCAGATAACCCGTGATCCGTCTGATGCGCTCAAATCCAAGGGAACCGTCCTCTTCGGTCCTGCCGCAGCCCGGACACACATCGTCGATGATCCCGTTGTAACCGCAGACGGGATCCCGATCCACCGGATGGTTCACGGAACCGTAACCGATGCCGGCCTCTTTCATCGCGCGGACGATTCGCTCAAAAGCCTCGACGTTGTTGGAAGCGTCCCCGTCCAATTCGACATAGGTGATGTGCCCGGCGTTCGTGAGACTGTGATACGGCGCTTCAATCCGTATCTTCTCGTACGCGGAGATGGGGAAATGAACCGGAATGTGGAATCCGTTTGTGTAATAATCCCTGTCGGTCACCCCTTCGATCTCACCGAATTTCATCCGGTCTATCCGCACAAACCGTCCGGCCAAACCCTCGGCGGGCGTCGCGAGCAAGGTGAAATTCATCTGTTTCACGGCGCTGAGCCTGTCCAAATAATTCCGCATGAAGCCCACGATTTCCAAACCCAGATTTTTCGCCTCGGGCGTTTCGCCGTGATGGCTGCCGATCAGCGCGACCAAAGCCTCGGCCAAACCGATGAAACCGACGGACAGCGTTCCGTGCTTCAGAATTTCGCCCACCTCATCGTCGAGGGAAAGTTTGTCGGAACCGATCCAGATGCCCTGTCCCATGAGGAAAGGGAAATTGCGAACCTTTTTCGCCGCCTGTATGCGGTATCTGTCGAGCAGCTGATCGGTCACCAGCGCCAATTTCCGTTCCAGTTCCTCAAAAAACCATTCCACGCTGCCGTTGCTTTTGATGGCGATCCTCGGCAAATTGACGGAAGTGAAGCTCAAATTGCCCCTGCCGAAAGAGACCTCGTTGTTTTTGTCGTAGGTGTTGGCGAGCACCCTCGTGCGGCAGCCCATATAGGCGACTTCCGTTTCGGGTCTGCCCGCCTCGTAATACTTGAGATTGAAAGGCGCGTCGAGGAACGAAAAATTGGGAAACAGCCGTTTCGCGCTGACGCGGCACGCCAACCGAAACAGATCGTAATTGGGATCGTCTTCGTTGTAGCTGACGCCTTCTTTGACTTTGAAAATATGGATGGGGAAGATCGGCGTTTCGCCGCCGCCCAAACCCGCTTCCGTGGCCAACATTACATTGCGCGACACCATCCTGCCTTCGGGGGACGTGTCCGTTCCGTAATTGATGCTGGAAAACGGCGTCTGCGCGCCGGCTCTGCTGTGCATGGTATTCAGATTGTGCACCAAAGCTTCCATGGCTTGGGCGACCTCTTTCTCCGTTTCCTGTTCCGCCGTTTCATGCGCGAAAGAGCGGATCGAACGCAGCGTTTCGGGTTTTCCGGCAAATGAGGGAATCGCTTCGAGGAACGCCTTTTCTTCCGCTTCCCGGTACGCGTCCGAGATCGTCAATTCGGGGGCAAGACCGGCGCCCGTTTCGATGGAATGAAAGACCTCCTTTATCTCCGCGTCCGTGATCCGCGCCTCCGGCGCCAACAGGCGCAGAGCTTTGCGGAAATTGGAGGCATAGAGTTTTTTGAAAGTCTTTTTCACGCCCGGCGCAAGACCGTAATCGAAGTTGGGAATGCTCTGCCCCCCGTGCTGATCGTTCTGATTGGACTGAATGGCAATGCAGGCGAGCGCCGCGTAGCTGTGGATGCTGTTGGGTTCCCGCAGATGTCCGTGCCCGGTGGAAAATCCGTCCGTGAACAATTTGTTGATGTCTATCTGGCAACAGGTGGTCGTAAGCGTGTAGAAATCGAAATCGTGGATATGGATGTCCCCGCTCTCGTGCGCGCTCGACTGCTGCGGTGTGAGAATGTACTTTTCATAATAATCCTTGGCGCTTTCGGAACCGTATTTGAGCATGATCCCCATGGCCGTGTCGCCGTCGATGTTCGCGTTGTCCCGCTTCATGTTGCTGCCGGCCGCGTCCGTGAAAGTCAGTTCGTCCAGTACGCGCATCAGCCGGGTGTTCCGTTCCCGCGCCCGGCTCCTGTTCGCCCGATACAGGATGTAACGTTTTGCGACCAAGGGGTAGCCCTTTTCCATGAGAACGGCTTCCACGACGTCCTGAATCGTTTCCACGTCGGGGGAGGCGTCGCCGTATTGCCCGATGAGCCGCGCTTCGACCGCTTCCGCCAATCGGACGCTCTCCTCCGCGTTGTTGTGCCCGCCGGCAGCCATCGCTTTCGCTATGGCGCCGCCGATCTTGGATATGTCGTAAGGAACGCACCGTCCGTCTCTTTTCGTTATCGTATCAAACACTCCCGCCCTCCTTGTTTCAATGCAGATATAAATGGAAGCCGCAATCGCTTCGGGGAAACCGCCCCGCGCCCGAAATGGGGGGGGGGTATCCCCCGTGTCTGCGAGCCGCGCACACGCTTTTGTTGAAGATCGTTCTCACCGGAAATAACAATATCTATGGT